>DATMMY010000112.1:0-16582 GCA_035569515.1 Candidatus Solibacter sp.
CCGGGGAAAATACCCGCATGACCTACCGGATCCCGCAACGCACGGCCAACATCATTGATGAGCTGGCCAAATCGAACTACAACAATGACCGGTCACAGGTTTTCAGCGCCTGCATCAAGGCGATCAACGCGAAGAAAATCAGGTAGACACCATTCCGAATTCGTCATAACAAGGAACGTTAATGAAACCGCATATTCGAACAGCATTCCCCGTCATTGTGGCAGCCCTGGTTCTATTTACTCCTTTTGTCCAGACCAGCAGCCAAACGGATCAGGCACCTAAGCTTGACCATGACACGATGTCCAAACACGTAAGCAGGCATTCGGATATGCCCCCAAGCGGGGAGTCTGACACGAGAGAGTCCTCCGACGCGCTGACGCACCGGCGATTGAGAGAGGAAATTCATAAAAATACTTATGACGTCATCCAAGACCCAGGAAGGCTGTTGAATGGCAAGGCGGAAACCATACATTTCAGAATTGTTGACGCCGTCACCATCGATGATGGCAGCGGGGACACCGATGAACTTCCCGTCCATTGGGCGAAGGCCATTCTCATTGGCACGGTGACCAGCGGCAAAGCTTTTCTCAGTCAGCACCGGACTTATGTCTATTCTGATTTTCAGGTCAAAATCGAAAAGATTCTAAAGCCAGATTTGAGTCAACCCTTATTTGTTGACGAATCTATTATCGCAGAGCGGCAAGGAGGGACCATACACTTTCCTTCCGGCCACATCAGGCACTTCCTCATCTCGAAGCAAGGCTTCCCAGGCGTTGGAAAGCGCTACCTGTTTTTTCTTTCTCGACCTAATCCTAATGTTCCCGAATATCTCATCATCACCGCCTACGAGTTGAGGAGCGGAACGGTGCTGCCGCTGGATGAAGGGTCATTTAAACAGTTTGAGGGTATGAAGGCCGGCGACTTTATCGGCTCAGTGCAAAGGGTCATCATCCAGAGGGGAGGTCAGTAGGCCACATGAGACTGCGACCAACGCTGGTATGTGTTGTGTTTCTTTCTTCGTTGTCGTTTGCTTGCGTACCTCCACCCACGATGCCCATAATCGGCGTGACTTGGGCGCCAGGCTCTACCGTGGCCGTGACAAATGACCCAATCCACCCAGTTCCCTTTGGGGACCTCCAGGCGGCCATGAGTAATTGGAATAGTCAATTGAACTCGCTGGCTCCTTGCTCGGGAGTTAGTTTTGTTGATGATGTAGGTACGCCAAGCATCCACATCGTCGATGAGTTCATTCCGCCGCCCGATCCGACTAATCCTCGAAAGATTTTCAGAGGGATAACCGATTTTACAAACGCCAACTTTACAAACGGCCGACTTTCATCAATCAAAATAACCATTAACAACATTGTTACCGACCATACCGCGATCACAGAAGTAATCGCTCATGAGATCGGTCACACCATAGGGTTGGCAGACTGCGATATGTGTGGCCTCCATGCAAGCGTAATGGAAGTTGGTGATGCAGTGCCCTCTGTGAATACCTCCATTGGCACTCCCGGTCCTACCGGCTGTGACATTTTCTCCGTCTTGACTATCGCCCCTGATTACATTTGCCCGCCGCCTGCAGGTGGACCTCCCGGCGACCCGTGCTTAGGCGGGAGCGACCCTTCCAGTTCATTCACCAACCCCAGCGGCGGCGGGCCGGCACCCACTTGCAGCCCGATCATCGTTGATACGGAAGGAGAAGGATTCCAGTTGACCTCGCCTGAGAACGGCGTACTGTTCGACATTCGTGGGGATGGACATCCAATTCGAATTGCTTGGACGGCAGCCGGTTCACATAATGCGTTCCTGGCGTTAGACCGCAATAACGATGGCATCATTGATAGCGGCAAAGAGCTTTTCGGCAATTTCACCCAACAACCGGCTTCCAGTCGTCCAAACGGTTTTTTGGCCTTAGGGGAATTCGATAAACCAGAAAACGGCGGCAACAACGATGGCGTCATTGATGAACACGATGCCGTCTATTCAAAGCTGCGTTTGTGGATTGACGAAAATCATGATGGTGCTTCTCAGCCGAATGAGCTGCACACCTTACCAGAGTTGGGCGTTTATTCCTTGAGCTTGAACTACCGCGAGTCCAGCAGAAGTGATGAGTTCGGAAATCAGTTCCGCTTCAAAGCCAGGGTCAATCCAGGAGAGCGCCGCGACGGTCGCGATGAAGCATCAGAGGTAGGACGATGGGCATACGATGTTTTCTTGGTAACTCGATGACCGGAATCTTAGCCGGTCCGTTCTGGGGGCCGGACTTTGGAGGCGGATTCGCAAGTACCCTGATCTTACGCAACAAGGATTCCCAAAATTCAGTTACAGCCAATGTCGTCGTGTTTTCGCACGATGGCAGCGTTGAGCGGAAAGCCCAGCTTGACGTAGCCGCTAACTCGGTAAACCGCTTGTCACTGATTGGATTTATTCCTGGAACCGACATTTTCCCATGAGGCATGCTTATGAATTACGCTATTTTCGTTCAAATCCTAATTCTAGCGGCTTGTATGTCGATTCAATCACCGTCCAACGAGACACCCAATAAGAATATAGGCGCAATCCAAGGACGTGTAGTCGGCTCTGATGGTAAACCGATTGAAGGAGCTAAGGTCTTCTGGGTGCCTCGGCACGGCAGCATATATAGTCCGCTTCCTATAGTCATGACCAATACCAATGGAGAGTTCCTGTTGCACAGGGTTGCGGTGGGCGTAAATGGAGTGGTCGCCACAAAAAGAAGGCGATGGGTATCCAGACAGTAGCTTCGGAGCCTTTGCTGAAGGTGTCATTACAATCCCGGAGGTGAAGGTCGAAGAGGGAAAAACGACATCCGGCGTCGTGGTTGAACTCAAGAAGGGCGGCGTACTTGCGGGTGTCGTGTCAGATTCGGAAACTGGCAAGCCGCTTGCCGGTGCCATCCTGTTGCTTGCGCGAGACGATGATCCACGACTATCTGTTTCCACACGCGCCGACATAAAGGGTCGTTTTCAACTTGACCTGCCGGCGAAACCGTTTAACATTCGCATCTCGCAACCCGGCTATGCAACGTGGGAGAATGGTCAATTAGCACCAAATACCAAAGGACCTCCGCTGGTCATTGAGGCTGGCTCGCGGCACGAATTGATTGTTGTCCTTAAGAAAATGCCGGAATAATCGGAATGCAACAATGCAGCCAGCTAATGAGTTCAATTATGTTCCCTTGAACGGCCTCCTGGTGGGGCCGTTCGGTTTGATTAAGCAGCCCGCGCCCCGCTAGGGCAGTTGAAAGTTGCTTGGGCCGCGAGTTGCTATTAGCCTTCAGTCCCGAATTGACACACCGATATGTAGGCACTCTTTCGAAGAAGCTAAGAATGAACGTTATGAGAAAGATAGCTCTAATTCTCTTGATATGTGGAGCTTCGTTCACCTGTATGGCGGCAGACAAGGCATGTTTGCAGGGCCTGATTGTCGATCAGGAGCAGCAACCCGTTGCCGGTGTCCGCGTCTCAGTTCAGCCACTACCGCCAAAACCACTGTTGCGAGGAGTTGGAGCAACCGAAAAGCGATGAAAAGGGGACCTTCAGTATTAGCGGCCTTGAGCCGGGAAGCTACTGGGTCATCACCGCTAAACCATCGGAGGGTTACCCGGATACTCTTGCGGCCATTTATGGAGACGAGAGAGCTCCAAAAGTATCGTTGCTAGCTTCTGCGCTGTGCAGCAACGTAACGGTGAACCTTGGTCCCAAGGCAGCGAGGCTCCATGTTCTTGCCGTTGACGCCACAAGCCGAAATCCACTTTCTAATCTCCGAGCCAAAATTATTAAGTTGAGCACGGGGACATGGACTAGCACGGCGGCGGACCGTGATGTTTTGATTCCCGCGGGGGCGAAGGTAATGGTTGAAATAACGGCTGAGGGCTACCACAGTTCTAAGCCCATTGAGCTGGATGCGTTACAACCTGATGAAAGGAAACAAATAACGGTGGTACTAAGCCCAGACACTACTGCACCTCGTCCAGAGCCAACAGCTAGGCCGGTGCCCTCCCCTATAACGAAACCAATAAAGGCTGCCGGCTGTGTAAATGGCAAAGTCGTTGATGAGAATCAAACACCCGTGCCGGCGGTGAAGGTTACATTGATGCCAGTGCAGCCTACGCCAGTGTCACAGGTTTTCCGATATGTAAAGACTTCCGATGAAGGACGGTTCAATCTCAACAATATTGGGCCCGGAACTTATTGGATCATCACATCCAAACGAGAAGACGGGTATCCGGATACTGGCGCTCGAATTTATCGAGAAGATCGGGCCCCTGTCATCACAGTCTCTACCTCGGCCTCTTGTATTGAAGAGACTGTTTCGCTGGGGCTCAAAGCGGCAAGAATCTTGATAACGGCTTTGGATAATAGGAGTCACCAAAAAATCCAACAGTCGAGCGTGAAAATCATTAAGCCGAGTACTGGCGCTTGGATTGGCACGGAAGCCGGAACCGAAGTGTTTGTTCCAGCATTCACAGAACTAACGGTGACGGTACACACTAGCGGCTACCGCCCGGCCGATCCTGTCCGTGTGCAAGGTATTGCCCCTAATGTGCTGCATTCTATGACCGTGATGCTGAATCCTGAGTAGCGGTCGCCAAGCCTGATCCGACAATAGACCGGGATATTTCTTCTAAAGACATAATCATCGGCTTTTCAAAACTAACTTTGGATATCCAGCTTAAGGACTGATGCAGTTCCGCAGTTAGGACAGCAAAAGCGGTCCGCAGGGCCGGACTGCGTCTCTATTAAGAAACTGTAGCGGATACCATCATAAAGACAAGCCGATAATTAAATAAAGTCTGCAAGAAAACGCACCGCGCCGTTCTATAGAACAGAGATCACCATTGGAAACAGGCCGGAGTATCATCTCGCAAGCGGTGACCATGCGACTGAGAACCTTGTTGGCAACAACAAAGCCTCCATTTCCCCCGAACGACCGCTCAGCCCACAGGGACCGCGCAAACAAGCAAGCCATCATAGTTTCAACAAGGGGGACCATCCATGAATTTTTCCAGTAGCACAGTTTCCCAGCCCCACAGACGCCCGCCGACAGGGCTGTTATTTGTGGGTCTGTTCGTCATGTTTTCGCTTTCAGCCAGCCGATCATCGGCACAGCAGCCGTTGAATTCGCCCGGATGGGTTGTGATACCCGTTGCGGAGTATCGAACGCTTCGCGCAAGAGCATTTCCGTTAGAGGCTGAGCCGGAACCGCCAACAGTTGAGGCGACCTTGACTCGCGTTGACTACGATTTGCTGATCAAGAGAGACATTGTCACAGGCCGCGCGAGCCTTATCATTGATGTCTTGAAGGATGGCTGGGTCCGTGTTCCCATTCCCTCCGGCCTGTTGGTCCACGAGGCCCGGCTTGATGGCAAGCTTGTCTCCCTGGTCTCCGGTCCGGCAGGAAAGGGTGGCAGCCAGGTGTCTGTTGTTTTATCGCGTCCGGGACGCGCGGTGCTCTTGCTGGACGTTGTGCTTCCCATTGCGTCCAATGCCGGAGAGGAAAGCATCTCGCTGCCCTCCACCGCATCCGGGGTCACTCGCGCGTCCATTCTGCTGCCACGCCACGGCGTAGACGTCAGGCTCAGCGGAGGTCTTTTAGCGGAGAAAACGGAGTCCGGGGAAGAGAGCAAGTGGCTGGGCTACGCTCGCGGCAATGAGCCGCTCGCCTTTACATGGAGAAGAAAGACTGAAGATCACCGAATCACGCTGCCTCTCCGAATGCGCGGGTCGCTGACCCAACTGTTTGGCCTGGGCGAAGATTCAACCTCACTCTATGCTGAAGTCAATGTGGAAGTAACCCAGGGCGCGGCCTCTGAAGTTAGCGTTCAGCTTCCGGACAAGGTCACCATCAACCAGGTGCTCGGCGCAACGGTCGCGGATTGGGAAGTCAAGAACGGAGAGCTTGCAGTGAAGTTTCTGGAGCCGGTTGAGCAGGCTTCCCGGTTTGTCATTACCGGTGAAACCCGTATGGTGCGCGAAGGTCAGATCGAGGTCCCCCTCCTTCGTTTGCTTAAGACCGAGCGTGAAACCGGCGGAGTCGCGGTTGAAGTACTGGGAGCGGGAGAGATCAAAGACTTCAAGTCGCAGGGGCTGGAGAGCGCTGACGCAACCGACCTGGGTGAGATGGTATCCAGCCGGCAATCGCCGTCGCTGGCTGCTTTCCGGTTGCGGTCCGGCGATGTCAAGACTGCAAGATCGCTTACGGTGAACGTGGCGCGATACACGCAGCAGGCGGTCTTGATGGCCATTGTCGAAGAGGCCCGCTATTCCGTCCTGATGAGCAATGACGGCAAGACGCTGGTGCAGGCCCGTTACGCCGTCCGTAACAACCAAAGGAACTTTCTCAAGATAACGCTTCCGGCCGGAGCAACCATCTGGACAGCTTCGCTCGCGGGCAAGCCAATCCGTCCGGGGCAGGCGCCGGACGGCAGCCTCCTGCTTCCGCTGGAAAAATCCCGAGCAGGGGAAGAGTCTCCGGTGTTCGCCGTCGATATCCTTTATGTGAGCCGGGCCCCTGCGTGGGGCGAAAAAGGCAAGGCGCGGCTGGCGCTGCCGGCTGTTGATCTGCCAATCTCGCGCACCGGGCTGCTCGTATACCATCCGCCGCTGTTCAAAGTGGCCGCCGAACCGGGAGCATTCAGGACTGAACCCTACGAAAATCCTTCATCCATCGCCTTCAATGCGGGAACGGGTGTGGACGCAGAAAGCGCATTCTCGGTGAACGGGGCGCGCGGAAAGATAGAAGGGCAATCTCGAAGCGACGACAAAGACGTGGCAGCGCAGGCGCTGGTAGAGAAATTTCATGCCAAGTCACAGGCAGGAAAAGTTGCTGGGATTTTACCCATCAAGGTTTCATTTCCCGCGTTTGGTCCCTCCATATTTCTTGTTTCCGAACTGACGAGCGAAAACCAGGCCCCCACCGCCGAACTGAACTACCAGCACGACAAAAAAGGAGGCTCGAGGTGAAAAGGAACTTGCTTGCTCTAATCATGGTCTTGTCCGTCACAATGTTTGGGCAGGAAAAGAGTGATCTTCCGTTGCCCTCCTCGGGAAATGTCACGCTGCAGCTTGCCGAATATAACCGGCTGCTCGAATTGGCCGCCAAGCCGATTAAGAGGTCCGAAATACCTCCGCTTCACTATGCTGTGAAGCGGGCGGAGCTGAAGTTGCAGGTCGGCAATGAATCCGTGCTGGGGACGGTCCAACTGGAGGGCGAAGTGTTTACCAAGGGCGTCGCCAAGGTGCCTCTCACTACGGGAATCACAGTCCTCGATGCCCATCAGGAAGGTAAGGCGCTGCCCCTCCAGCAGGAAGGCGGAACGCACGTTGCCATACTGCCCGGTCCCTCGCAGTTCTCCATAACGCTTGACGCCGGATTGCATTTGGCCCTGGATGCCGGACGTGCCTCGTTCAATCTTCCGGTTCCATCGGCCGGGAGCGCGCGGCTCTCGCTGAGGATTCCGGGTGACCACGCCAATGTCAGGATCAGCCCCGGCCTGATTACCAGCCGGACTTCAGACAAAGGACAGACCACAATCGAAGCAACGCTGGTACCCGGGCAAGCTACAAACATCTGGTGGACGACGCGGGAAATTGCCGCTCCTTCTGTGCCACGCGAGGTACGCTTCCTCTCCGACGTGAAGACGCTGGTCTCCGTCAGTGAAGCGGACATCAAGATCGCGGCGCTCGCTGACATAACGGTAATCCAGGGAGATCCTTCCCAATTTGCGGTTGAGCTTCCGCCAGGATACGAGTTCACAGGGGCTACCGGCGGGTCGCTGGAGTCGAGCGAGGTGCAATCGGGTGTCCTGGTCTTGAAAGTGAGCGCACCCGCGCAACGCAGTCATCAGTTCCTGATCTCGATAGAAAAGTCGATCAGCGCCACCAAGGCCGACGCTCCATTTCTCAGCTTCAAAGAAACGCAGCGCGAGACCGGGGAGGTGCTGGTTGAAGGCGCCGGAACCATGGAACTTACTGCAACCGAAGGCGGAGGACTCAAGCGGATGGACTTGAAAGAGATCAATCCATACTTGCGTTCGCTCGCCCGTTTCCCGTTGCAGGCCGCATTTCGTTATCACAGGCAACCGGCGGAGACGCCCACACTGGCTCTGGGATGGGTCCGCTTCCCGGACAGCAGCGTGCTTGCCGCAGTCGCCGAGCGGGCGGTTGTGACCACCCTGGTGACTTCTGAAGGCAAGTCGCTCACTGAGGTAACCATGACGATCAAGAACCAGGCACAGCCGTTTTTGAAAGTTGAACTACCCCAGGGAGCAAACATCCTCTCGGCGGACGTTGCCGGGGAGAAAGTCAAACCGGTGCAAGGGCCGGATGGCAACCGCGTACCTTTATTGAGGCCCGGCTTCCGTCCAACAGATTCCTACACAGTATCTTTTGTCTTCATGCACTCGGGTTCTCCCTTTGCCAAGAAAGGCGATTCCGAGCTTTCACTCCCTAAGATGGATGTTCCCATCAGCGTCCTGCAGTGGGAGGTATTTTTGCCCGAACAATACAAAGTGAAGGACTTCGGCGGCGATGCCATTGCAGCGAACCTGCTCCCGGCCTCCTATCTGGACACCTCGGATGGCCGTGCGATCTACGCCAATGCCATTTTCAGCAATGAGAACAGCCTTAGCGCCGGCCCGCTGCTTCCCGGACAGATGGGAGGGATGGTAACGGACAGCACGGGAGCTGTCGTCTCCGATGCTCAGGTAACGGTAGTCAGTTCGACGACTGGAATCAAGAAAATGGCGACGACTGACTCGTCAGGCCGATGGTTTATCGCCAGCATGCCTCCCGGCAGAGTCAAGATTGAAGTCGTTAAGCAAGGCTTCTCGACATTTGTATCAACACTGGATCATGATGCGGCCAGGCCCTTGGAGCAAGTCGCTAGATTGAAAGTAAGCGGGGTAACGGAAACCGTGGAGGTGACGACTGAGGCCGAGGCCGTCAATTCCAGGCGCGAATCCAAGAGCGATCGCGACAAGAAGAAACAACTGGATCAACAGGCGAATAGTCCGTCATCGAACGTAATGAATCTCCAGCGCCGGGTTGCGGGCGTGTTGCCGGTGCGCGTGGATGTGCCCAGGGCCGGCAATTCATTCCGCTTCGTAAGACCACTTGTGCTGGATGAAGAAACCAAGGTGACATTTAATTACAAGAACAAGTAGGCCACACGGCTGGACATAAATTATTCATGAAGAGGTGCAGAAAAAACTTACTCGTCATCTCGAAGGTCTACCCGCGCCCAAGCGCGGGTAGATCGGAGGGACCTTGCGTTCTGCATGAGTCACGGCGTTCTGACGGCCAAAGACCTGACCAACAACATGTTCGATTCTGTTCGTAGAGCCAGCCAGTCAATCTCTCTTTCACGACAAATGGTTTCCAACTTTTGCGTATTTCCCCCTGATTTCCGTTTTCGGAACAATTTTCCCGTCTCGGCATCAAAAAGGCGCTGTTTTACTCCCTCGTTTCCTCAATAAATTCAGCACTATTCCGATTTTTGTATCAGTTTTCGACGATGTACTAAAAACGATATTCAGTGTCTCTAATTTTCGGGTACAATTCGCGTCGCTGGAAACAGTGCCAGCCCTGGTGTGTACGAAGTTTGTTGCCGAAAGCTTGCTAAAAGAATTGGGCTCTGAGCTCATGCGTCATTCTGAACGTCCACACCTGGCGGTGAAACACGCTTACAACACGAATGACGAAATCACTTCCAATCCCACAGCCGTCAAATCCCACGGCAAATCAGGAGATAAAAATGTTCCAACGAACACGTTTCCCCGCGTGGATCTATCTGGGCGCAGCAATCCTGTTTTTTTGTTTTGCTTTCCCGGTTTCCGCACAAATTATAACCGTGCATCATGCCGTTCATCATGATGTTTCCCCAGCCATGCGTGATCTGCCTACACTCGATCAGAACGCGCCGACACTTGCCGTTCAGCATGAAGCAGAACCGCTGCGCCGCATCCCGTTGCCACCAGGGCTAAAGCCCGCGAATGAGCCGGATATGGCTCTCCAGCACACAGGTCCATTGGCGCCCGCAAGCCTCGCCCCAACCGCAGGGTTGGGCTTTGACGGTCTGGGAAATGCCTCGCTTGGCTTTACCGTAAACAGCGCTCCTCCCGACACGAACGGCGCCGTGGGATCCACGCAGTACGTCCAGTGGGTCAACAGTTCTTTTGCTGTCTTCAACAAATCAACGGGCGCACTCATTGCCGGTCCCACCGCTGGAAACACGCTCTGGTCAGGGTTTGGCGGCGGCTGCCAGACCAACAACGACGGCGATCCGATTGTCCTTTACGACAAGCTGGCCAACCGCTGGATATTGACCCAATTCTCTGTTACCACTACGCCGTTTTTGCAGTGCGTGGCGGTCTCCACTACCTCGGACGCCACCGGTACCTATAACCGTTATTCTTTCCAATACTCCAACTTTGACGATTATCCAAAGATGGGCGTATGGCCAGACGCGTATTACATCACCTTCAATATGTTTAACGGCAACACCTTCGTCGGCGCGGATGCCTGCGCTTATGATCGCACCGCCATGCTCGCTGGACAGCCCGCAACCCAGGTCTGCTTCCAGCAGGGTAATTCCGTAGGCGGCCTGTTGCCTGCCGACCTGGATGGCACCACGGCCCCGCCCGCAGGTTCTCCGAACTTCCTCATGTTTTTCGGGACCAACAACCTCAACCTGTTCAAGTTCCATGTGGACTTTGCCACTCCGGGCAATTCCACATTCACCGGACCTACGGTTATTCCTGTGACCGCATTCACTCCGCTGTGTAATGGCGGCACCTGCGTTCCTCAGTCCGGCGCCACCCAACAGTTGGACTCACTTGCCGATCGGCTCATGTACCGTCTTGCTTACCGCAACTTTGGTAATCATGAGTCCCTGGCCGTGAACCACTCCGTAGTCGCCGGAGGCGGCGGAGGCGTCCGCTGGTATGAAATCCAGAACCCCAACGGCACACCCACAGTGGCCCAACAGAGCACCTTTGCTCCCGACGGCAATTTCCGCTGGATGGGTAGCATCGCCATGGACAAGGCCGGGGACATGGCCATGGGTTATAGCTTGTCCGGCACTGGTATAAACCCAGGGATCGCTTTCACAGGAAGGCTTTCCACCGATCCGACCAGCACCATGCAGGCGGAGACCAGCATCATCAGCGGCACGGGCGCGCAAAACGGCAACCTTTCACGATGGGGCGACTACAGCGCCATAACCGTTGATCCAGTTGACGATTGCACCTTCTGGTTCACCACCGAATACATGAAGACCACCGGGTCATTCAACTGGAATACCCGCATCGCTAATTTCAAGTTCCCAAGTTGCGGTAACGCCGCCACGCCTGACTTCTCGCTTTCGTCTTCGCCTACCAGTGTCTCGGTGACGCAGGGCAGCAGCGGAAGCAGCACCATCACCGTCAATCCAACCAATGGTTTCACCGGCAGCGTCAGCTTGTCGGCGTCAGGACTTCCGGCCGGCGTCACCGCCAGCTTTAATCCTGCCAGCACCACTGGAACCAGCAGCTTGACGCTTACTGCCGCCGCTGGGGCAACTACCGGAACTGCCACTGTCACGATCACTGGCACCTCTGGCAGCTTGACGCACACCACTACCGTATCCCTTACGGTAAACGCTGCTGCCACTCCGGACTTCTCGCTTTCGGCCTCGCCCACCAGCGTGTCCGTTACGCAGGGTGGCAACGGAACGAGCACCATTTCCGTGACTCCCGTGAACGGCTTCAACGGTAGCGTCAGCTTGTCGGCATCCGGCCTCCCCAGCGGAGTTACGGCGTCCTTCAATCCTGGCAGCACTACCACCAACAGCACCGTAACGTTCACGGCCAGCAGCACGGCCACGACCGGAACTTCCACTGTCACGATCACCGGCACGTCGGGAGCCTTGACGCACAACACAACCATTAGCCTCACGGTGAACGCCGTAGCCACTCCGAACTTCTCGCTTTCGGCCTCACCGGCCAGTGTGACAATTAATCGGGGCGCCAGCGGAACGAGCACCATTACCGTTACGCCGGTGAACGGCTTCAACGGTTCGGTGAGTCTCTCGGCGTCGGGATTGCCGAGCGGCGTCACAGCCAGCTTCAACCCTGCCAGCACCACGAGCACCAGCACCTTGACGCTGACGGCCAGCAGCACGGCCACCACCGGAGCCGCCACAGTGACGGTCACCGGCACCTCGGGCAGCCTGACTCATACCACCACCATTGCTCTCACCGTCAACTCCGGTGCGGCGCAACAACTGCTGGGTAATCCTGGCTTTGAGAATGGAACCAACACCGCACCCTGGGTGCTCACCGCGGGAGTCATCAACAACTCTTCCGCCGAGCCTCCACATAGCGGCGCATGGGACGCATGGCTCGATGGCTACGGTACAACCCATACCGATACCGCCGACCAGACCGTCACCATTCCGTCAACGGCAACCAGCGCTAATTTGAGCTTCTGGCTGCATATTGATACTGCCGAAACCACCACCACCACGGCCTTTGATACGCTCAAGGTCCAGGTGCTCAATAGCTCCAACACGGTGCTGGCGACCCTGGGAACGTTCTCGAACCTGAACGCCGCCGCCGGCTACCAGCAGCACTCGTTCAGCGTTCTGAACTTCAAAGGACAAACCGTTAAGATTCGGTTCATCGGAACCGAAGACGCCAGCCTGCAGACGTCATTCGTAGTTGACGATACTGCTCTTAACGTACAGTAACCCGCTTCAGCGATGAAATCCGGGGCCCTTGCGGCCCCGGATTTTTTTGCCGATAGCTTGACCGCGTCCCTCGGCCCTGGGATTTGTCCCGCCCGAGGCGCTAAGATAATGTCGCAATAAATCAAATGATGACGGAGAGCGTTGATTGGCAATGCCCAAAATAATCTTTCTTGCATGTCTTCTAAGTTCGCTCGCCCTCGCGGGCCAAACCGCGGATACGGTCCACATTTCTCCAACCCACACTGGTCTGCTCCTAATCGCTGCTACCCAGAACGGTTTTGCGGTTGCCGCCGATGGCGCTCAGGCCAATGCCGATGGAACAGCAAGCGAAGTGCCAAAGGTGTTTCAGGTTGGCAAATATGGAGCAATCGCCCTCGCCGGATCAGTCTCCATTCAGGACCCGATTGACCGGCCGGTGCGGGAAGAGGTCAACGTCTCCACAATCGCCAAAGCGTGGTTGGACTCGCATCCCGATGCTGGTCTGGATGCAGCCAATCGCGAGATCAACGCTCTTGTTTACCAGGCAGTCACAAATTTTTTTTCCACGCGCAACCCCGGAGCGCAGGCCGGCAAGTTTGCCTTTGCCATTATTTGTGTGGGCTTTGTGAATGGCAAGCCACTCACGGCAGGCAATAGATATTTCACGCCAATTTCAAAAGGCAAGGCGGCTCGGACCGAGAAGACTGCCGACAATCTGAAATTTGGAGAGGTTTGGAGTAATGGGGCCGGGAAAGTCCTGGAAGAATTAATAAGCGGAAGATCGGCTGCATTGGCAAAATTCAAAGCTGAACCCTCAGCCAAAAAATTCCATTCGTCCGCTGCCCGGGACCTTTCTGCTCTGGATTTTCTCAACCTGTTCGATACCATCCTGCAGGCCGCCGAGTCTGAGGAAGGCAAGAAGTTCGATCACGGTCTTTCCATAGTGGCTCCACCAAATCGGCTGGCAACCATCTCCGCGAAAGATGGATTCGCCTGGAAAAAATGATACCTGGAAAAATGATAAATGATGAGCGAACCTGGTCTACGTTTCTGATTCGCGCCAATTCGCGTTAATTCGCGGCAAAGCCCAGGTTGCACCTCTGCGCGGCGTTGCTATCCGGCGGGTTGCGTGGCCGAGATCATTCGCTCCACGGGCGGGCGGCGGCGGGCGCGCTCTGCGCCGCGTTTGCGTTCTTTGTTGATCATGGCAACGTAAGGGGCGTAATCCACCTGCATGGTATGGCGGGGCGCGTTGCCATAGCGCTTGATCATCGCTTCGCGCTCTTTGCGGATTATTTTTTCCATCTCCTCCGGTGAGGGCGGCGCATACTCCCCGCATAGGGTGTCCGCTATCCATTCGCTTTGCAGTTCGGCCAGCGGCATGATCGCGCCCAGCGGCTGCAGCAGTCCAATGAAGAACAGATCCGGATAGCGCGGATGAAAGACCCTGCAAAACAAAGGCAGCTCGTTGTTGGGAGCGGAAACCACCTCGGGACGGAAAAATGGGAAGTCAACGCGGTATCCAGTGCAGAAGATGATTGCATCCACTGGCTCGCGGGAGCCATCGGTAAAGGCCACATGATCGCCCTCAAGAGCGCTGATGTTGGGCCGGACCTTGATATCGCCATGGGCCAGCCGGTTGAGCAGGTCGGCGCTGACCGTGGGATGAGCGTGCAATAGCTCATGATCCGGCTTTGGCAATCCATAGCTGGTCACGTCGCCCTGCTGCAAGCGGAGCGCAAGCTTCATGAAAGCGCGCTGTATCCGGAATGGGAGAAATGTTGGAACAAATTGCTGGTCCAGGGGCCGGCCCAGGATGTACTTGGGGATCACATGAAAACCACGGCGAACCGAGAGCATCGTCCGGCTTGCCACGCGTGAAAGCTCAACCGCTATATCTACGGCCGAATTGCCAAAGCCGACTACCAGTACACGTTTGTCCTCGAATGTTTCCGGCGTGCGGTAATCATGAGCGTGCATGACCTGGCCCGAGAAGGCGCCCGGGAATGGCGGCTCCGGCCAGCGTCTCGACCAGTGATGGCCATTCGCCACAATCACGGCGCGGTAATGCTTGGTGCGTCCGTCCTCCGAGACTACGTCCCATCCGCCCTGGGAGCTGTGCCCGGCAGGTTCGCACGACAGCACCTTGGTACGAAAACGGATGTGAGGCTTGATCCCAAAATGGTCCGCATAATTTTCAAAATATTCGGCAATCTGCGCATGGTGGGGAAATTCCGGATAATCTGCCGGCATGGGAAAGTCCGAATACTGCATCCGGGGTTTGGAGGTGTTAATGTGCAGCGTGCGGTAGGCGCTCGACATCCCGTTAGTGTTGCCGTAGACCCAATTCCCTCCCACGCGGTCGCCGGCCTCAAAGCACTCGAACGGGATACCGTGCTGCTTCAAGACCTTGCACGCGGCTATGCCGGAAGACCCGGCGCCAATGACACAAACACCATTTGGCTGGGACATGGACTCTGCCTCGGTTGCCTAGAATACCATGCTGTTCCTGACCCTTCAGCCCCATACTCGCTGCACCGTATCCACCACAAGCTGCAGCTTGGCCCACTGGTCTTCTTCGCTAAGAAGATTTCCTTCCATAGTGGAGGCAAAGCCGCACTGCGGACTCAGCGCCAAGTCTTCCAGCGGCACGTAGCGGGCAGCCTCATTGATTCGCTCAATCAGCCGATCAGCACTTTCGCGCTGTGGCAGCTTGGAGCTGACCAGTCCAAGCACCACGGTCTTACCGCGCGGTACAAGACGGAGAGGCTCAAAGGTACCGGAGCGCTCATCGTCGTACTCTAATAAAAAGCGGTCCACCGCCATGGAGCCGAAGAGCTTCTCGGCGATGGCGTCATAACCGCCTTCTGCATACCAGTGGCTGCGGTTGTTGCCCCGGCAAAGATGCATGGCCAGAGCAAGCCCAGGACGGCGGGCAGCATTGAGGCACGCGTTGTCCGCCCGGATTGATTCATCCAGCAACACATCCGGCTCGATTTTCATCTCGGTGCGAATCCACTCACGCCACTTCGGGTCCATGTAGTAGCTGTATCGAGGCGCGTCAATCTGGATGTAATCCACTCCTTCAGTAGAAAGCTTGGCCAGGTCCGCTTTCATGATCTCGACGATGTCCCACAACAACTCCAAGTGATCCTTGTAGACTTTGTCGGTAATCCCGCACTTGAACGAGATGGCTGGAAACTGGGTGGCGCTGGGCAGCGTCATCTTGATGGCGCCCGGACTGTGGACCTTCAGGTACGGCAATTCGTGACCGGTCAGCGGCCGTACCTGGCGAAGCCTGGAGGTCACGATGCCGGCAACTTTGCTGACTCCACTCTCTTTAGCTTGTCCGGCTTTCCACGCACGCGCCGTGGAATCACCCAGGTCGAAGCCCTCCACCGCGTCGGTGAAGTCGCTCATGAAATTGCTGCGGCGTAACTCACCGTCGGTGAACACTTCAAACCCCAAGTCCCGCTGCTTCTTAAGGACGCGCTGGATATGAGCGTCTTCGAGGTCATGCAGACGCGACGAATCGGTGGCCGCATCGCGGCGCGCCTCCAGCAACTCGGGCGGGCGAATAAAACTTCCAACGTGCTCAGCTCGATACTTGGTGGACATGGCGTAAGGCTCCTTGCGCGAAGCAATTCCTTGTATCACAAAACGTTGATTACCAAAATTGCCATGACTGCCAAAAGTGTCATTTTGCGTGATAGCTTGTACAGACCCATACCTGCCGCGATGTTTGCGTGACGAGAAACTCTGGAGAGAAATGCCCGGACGAACTTTGAATTTCACGAAAACGAAGCTTTATCATCCTTGTCATTCTGAGGGCGCGTTTTTCGCGCCCGAAGAA
>DATMMY010000113.1:0-10859 GCA_035569515.1 Candidatus Solibacter sp.
TTTATTACGACGTGAACGCGCTTTCCAACTTCGTGGCCGATCCGGTGCGCGTTGTCGGCTTCAATCCTTACTCGCGACTTGCAGACTTCCTCATCGCAGAGGCGCAACGTCATGAGGCAAATCGTAACGAGCGCGTCGCGGCGGGCGGAGGCCCGGGATGAGATATGGCTACTGGCTTCCCGTTTTCGGCGGTTGGCTGCGAAACGTCGAAAACGAAAACATGGAAGTAAGCTGGGCGTACGTGAAGCGGCTCGCGCAACGGAGCGAGCAGATTGGCTTCGACCTGACACTGATCGCGGAGCTCAATCTCAACGATATCAAGGGCGTCGAGGCGCCTTCGCTGGATGCGTGGTCCACGGCGGCGGCGCTGGCCGCGGTGACCGAGCGAATCGAATTGATGGTGGCGGTGCGGCCCACGTTTCATAACCCCGCGCTGCTGGCCAAGCAGGCTGCGAACATTGACCACATCAGCGGAGGCCGAGTCTCGCTGAACGTGGTCTCTTCCTGGTGGTCGGAAGAGGCAAAGAAATACGGTGTCCACTTTGACCAGCACGATGACCGCTATGCCCGCACATCGGAATGGCTTGATGTTGTGGACCAGGCCTGGAAAGATGACCACTTTTCTTACCACGGCAAATATTACAAAGTGGATGACCTGGTGCTTCAGCCCAAACCGATCTCCCGGCCTTCCCGCCCCCGTCCGGTGATTTATGCGGGTGGAGAGTCCGAGGCCGCCAAGAACCTGATCTCGCAGAAATGTGATGCCTACGTAATGCATGGCGATCCGCCGGATCGCATTCGCGAAAAGATCAACGATCTCTCCGCACGGCGCAAGAACTCGGGCCTGCCTCGGATGCAGTTTGGCGTGGCCGCCTACGCGGTGGTCCGCGAGACCGAAAGAGAAGCGCGTGATGAAGTGCGCCGCATCACGGATGTTCAACAGAATGCCGCCGGTTACGGGAACTATCAGCAATGGCTGGCCAACACGCAGTTGGAACAGCGAGTCTCCCTGGAAGACTACTCTGTCTCCAATCGTGGGCTGCGCTCAGGATTAGTCGGTACCCCGGAGCAGGTAGCCGAGCGCATTGCGGAGTTCGAAGATGCAGGCGTCGATCTCTTGCTGTTGCAATTCAGCCCACAACTGGAAGAGATGGAGCGTTTTTCAGAACTGGTGATCAAAGCCGACCGTAAAGTCCTGGCCCGTACAGCGGTTTAAAACTGGTGGCACAGCGCGGCCCAAACCAAGATCAGCGTTCATCAGCGAAATCAGCGGTAAGGTTCGGCTTTTGAGCCATGGATCTGGCCAATTGCCAATTGCTATTTGCTAACTGCTGGTTTTCCGATCAGTGGCCTCAGTGGAAATCAGTGGTAGGACTAGGTTTTTAGTTCGCCGGTGAAAAGCTCACAAAGTTCCTCCAGCTTTGCGGACGTGAAATCCGGCATGATCCGGTCAGCGCCTGCCTTCTCTAGAATTGGCCCACGGCCATCGGTGGCTATGGCCAGGCATTTCATTCCTGCTGCTTTGGCCGCCTCTACGCCGTTTACAGCATCTTCACAGACCAGAATGTTGCACGGCTCGATACCAAGACCTTCGGCGGCAATACGGAATATGGCAGGATCTGGTTTCCCCTGGAACACATCATCGCCCGTAACAACTACCTTAAAACTCCGTTTTAAGTTGAGCTGTGCAAGCACGAGTTCCACCCGGCTGCGACTGGCGGAGCTGGCCAGGGCGATCGGCAGGCGGGCTGTTTCCACCTGGCGGAGAAACTGGCTTAAGCCATTAACTGTCTTCAATTCCGGTATTGCATCTCTCAGGAATAAATTCTTGGCGTCACCATAATGCCGGATCTGGTTGGGGCTTAGATCGCCCAGAAAATGGCGCAGAATGGCCTCACGTTTTTGGCCTTCCACCACAAACTCCAGCTCCTGTTCCGTTACTTCTTTCCCCAGAGAATTCAAGAAGCTCTTCCAGGCCTGCTTGTGGGCCAGGTGACTGTCCACAATTACGCCATCCAAGTCAAAGATTACGGCTTGTAGCATCGTCCCACAGTCCTTATTGAATTCGGTTGGTTCTTACCGTGAGCACATCTTCCTCTGCTTGCGGCACGAGTAAATTTTTTTCCTTCGGCTCACAAGGTTCGCCTCTAGGACAAGCCCTTCGGCTCACAAGGTTCGCCTCCAGGACAGGCTCTTCGGCTCGCAAACTCACCTCTAGGACAAGCTGTGCCCTGACACAAATCTTATCTACACCAACTATGAAGATGCTCCATTATCAGTCGTTGCCTCGGGGCCGGCTCTCATTCATTTTCTCCCGATCGATTTTGTGTTAGAGGGACATTGTTTGTGCAGCCGCCAATAATTCCCGCAGCTCCGAGAGTGCATCTCCGTCTGCTGGATTTCAGGGGTTTGCTTTGGGCGTTTTGTCAAAGGCCGTCTGGTTCTGGATTTCCCAGGGCTGCCGTGACCAACTCCGTATCCAGATACTCGATCACTTCGCGCAGTTTGCCCTCGGCCAGACGAAACACAAAGCAGTAGGCGTTGTTATACGGAATCCCCGACCTGGTCGTGTTGTGACCACGCGCCTCAACCACTACGTGCTCGCCATCTGCAATGAACCGGTGCCCGGTCGTCATGATTTTGTCCGCGAGCCTGGAGCGCATCGCCCCGAATAGCTCCGTCAGGACGGTCTGTTTCCCGTCATACGTCTTGGACCATTTGGTCGTTCCGGTAATGGTCCAACGAAAGTCATCCGCCATGCTTTCGACGAACAGTTTGGAATTTCCTTGTGAAAGACCGGAAAAAATCTCCTGCATAAGTTCTTTGTTCTTGGCGGTGCTCATAAATCACTATCTCCTTTTCCTTTGCGATTCTCGCGTCACCTGCGGGAACCGGTTTTTTGGTTGCTTGCCGGTAGTGAGCCACTCGCCATAGAAATCGATCTTCTTATCAATCAACTTCAGAGCCAGGGTCCACTCAGCAATGGTTTCTTTTACCCGAGCACGGTGTGCGGACAACAGGTTTTGTCTTTGCCGCAAGGTCCCGCTGCCCTGCTTCACCAACGCCGTGTATTCGCGCATCTGGGCGATCGACATTCCGGTCCGTCGCAGCCGGTGGATCAGGTCGAGCCAGCTAAGGTGAAGCTCGCTATAGACCCGCCGGCCGCCGCCGTCGCGCACCACGCCGGGTATCAGTCCCTGCGACTCGTACCACCGAATCGCATGAATGCTGCGTCCCGCTCGCGCGGCGAGTTCACCTATATGCAATGTCTTAGACATCCAATATCTTCATGACGCCTGATTTCGGGTGCGTTCGACGCCGTTCAACCATTAGACATGCTAGAGTATGCTCTAGGTCAAGGCCTTCTCTAGAAATTTCGCCGCAGAAGAAACCAACTCATCATCCGGAGGTCTACTCGCGCGCCAGCGCGGGCAGATCGGAGGGACCTTGCGCTTTGCCATCAGTCGCAAAGTTCTAACCGGCATTAAGCATTTGATTCAGGCAGAAGTGATGAAGTGGAGAAATGACGAAGTAATGACCAATGCATTTGAGTGTACCCCGAAAGCCCACGGAGACTAGATTCTTGAGGCGTAAGCCCAATCGTCGACCGCTAAATGGTCGTCGACCACGACACGGGAGCCGTCAACGTCAAAGGCGAACCGCATCTCCCGGACACCCTGGCCGAGAAAAGCCTCTCTTACCGCGGGTTGATTTTCTTCATCACAATACAGCAGCATGAAGCCGCCACCACCGGCGCCGGTGATCTTGCCGCCCAGGGCGCCATGGTCACGGGCCAGCTTGTACAGGCAATCAATTGCCGTATTCGAGATCATAGAGGAGATCTGCTTCTTGTTCTCCCAGCCCTCGTGCAGCAGCGAGCCAAATTTCCTGAGATCTTTTTCGAGCAGGGCCTGCCGCATGTATCCAGCCAGTTCATGAATCCGATGCAGTGAATCCACAGCCGCGCTCTTGCCTGCCTGAACCGCCGCTTGCTGCTCTTTCAAAATTGAACAGGAATCGCGCGTGGCGCCGGTGTAGAACAGCATCAACTTCTGCTGTAGGGCAGCCAGGATGTCCGGGACGACCGCCAGCGGTTCAACATGGGTCGAACCATTCCGGTCAAAACGAATAAAATTCAGCCCGCCAAAGGCAGCGGCATATTCATCCTGCTTGCCCACGGGTTTGCCCAGCACCTGGCTGACAATGTGAAAGGCCTTTTCCGCAAGTTCCTGCCGGGAGAGCGGAACCTGAAGATAGCAGGCCATGGCGTGAACTACATTCACGCATACGGCTGCGGACGATCCCAATCCCGTTCCAGGGGGGATCTCAGAGGCCAGAAAGAGATCAACCGCCACTTCACGGCCCAGTTCCTGAAGTGCTGCAAGGGGAATTTCCAAGATGTGCCCCTTGGCACGGACCGCTTTAAGGTCTCTCCAGCTCTCGAACGCGTGAAGGTCGGAGGAGATAATCTGAACATGCCCATCCGTTCGCGGGCCTACGATCGTGTAGAAGTATTTGTTGATGGTTGCGCTGAGCACCGCGCCACCATAGGCTCTGAAGTAGCTGGGCAAGTCTGTTCCGCCGCCACCAAAGCTGATGCGTACCGGACTGCGGACGATAAGCATGGGACTACCGTACGGTTGCGGAAGCATGTGCGGCCGAAGCGCTACATTTCCACTGCCAGGCCGATGAGATGATCTCCTCCAAAGAAGAGTGTTTCGGACTCCAGCCCAACTCCCGCACAATGCGTTCAGGGCTCGCGCACAGTACCGCCGGGTCGCCCGATCTGCGTCCGCTCAAACGCACAGGGATGTGCAAACCCAGGACCTTTTCGACGACGTTGCACACCTGGCGTACCGAGTAGCTGTGACCTAATCCGATATTGTAGGAAACCATGTCGGGCCGATTCATTTTTTGGAGGGAGGCAATATGGGCGGAGGCGATATCCAGCACATGAACGTAGTCACGCAGGCAGGTGCCATCGGGCGTGTCGTAGTCCGCGCCATGGATGCTGAAGAACTCCCGCTCGCCAGCCGCCGCCTGGAGTAAGAGCGGAATAAGGTGCGTCTCGGGATCGTGTCTCTCTCCAAGGTCGGCGGTAGCGCCTGCCGCATTAAAATAGCGGAAGGCGATCACGCTCCATCCGTAAGCCTCAGCGTACCATCGCAGAATCTGCTCGAATATCAGCTTCGTCTCTCCGTAGGAATTCACCGGCTTCTTAGGATCATCCTCGTGAATAGGAATTCTTTCCGGCGTGCCGTAAACGGCGGCGGAAGAGGAGAAGACAAAATTCCTGATATCGGCCGCCCGCAAGACTTCCAGCATGGTAATTCCGGCAGATACATTCTCCTGAAAATAGAGGCCGGGATTGCTGACGGATTCGGGGATCTTGGCCTTGGCGGCAAAATGGAAGACGACATCAAATCTGATGTTACTGACCAGCGATTCCATGCCCGCGCGGTCGCCGATATTCAATTCAAAAAAGGCCGCCCCCTTGGGCACCGATATTCTGAAACCGGTCGAAAGATCGTCCACGACCGTAACTGCATGTCCCTGACGCAGAAGTTCAGCACAACACACTGAACCTACATATCCTGCGCCACCCGTGACCAACACATTTGCCATTAATACGCTCCTGCCGCACGTAATACTCTCACCGGAGTTTGAAGCAAAATTCTTGCATCCATCCGCAACGACCAATTCGTAACGTAATGCAAATCCATTTCCACGCGCTCGCTGTAACTGACTTCCTGCCGTCCAGACACCTGCCAATATCCGGTCAGCCCAGGTTTCATGCTGCTGAAGATCCAGCCGGCCTCGCCATATTTTTCAAGCTCCGCCGAAGTAATCATGCGCGGCCCCACCAGGCTCATCTGCCCACGCAAAACATTGAAAAGCTGCGGCAATTCGTCCAGGCTCAACTTTCGGATGAATGCCCCTATGCGGGTGATCCTCGGATCGTTCTTGAGCTTGAAGTTGATCTCAAACTCCTTCCGTAGAACCGGATCTCGCTCAAGGATTTTATCGGCATCCACCCGCATGCTGCGCAGCTTGAACGCATCAAATTCGCCTCGTGGACCGATCACTCGACGGCGATAAATGGCCGGTGCACCATCTTCCAGGCGGATCAGGAAGATAAGAACAACTATCACCGGCATCAGCAAGACAAGAAGAAAAGCAGAGCCGGTGACATCGACAGTCCTCTTGGCCGTGCGGCCCCATCTTGTGATAGGAGCATCGTACAAACGCGCAGTACTTTGGTACCGCTCAGCGGTTGAAGCAGCCAATTCAAGCTCCAGATTGCTTTAGTGCCTTGCCCACAAGCCATCTCAATAAACGGCCAGTTTTGAGCCGCCAGGGCCAAAGCCTTTTTTCAATGTTTCGCTTTCATTATTTCAATTACCGCGGGCCTAAAGGCCGCTCTTCCACCATGGCTTGCGGAAAATGTTTTACGTTTGATCAACCTTCCGCATATTTACTCGATGATATATCGAGATGGTCTCTTCCGCTGCTTTTCTCCAGGAAAAATCTGCCGCTCGCCGCAACGCAAGTCTCTGCCACTTCTC
Organism: Candidatus Solibacter sp.; assembly: GCA_035569515.1. GTDB lineage: Bacteria > Acidobacteriota > Terriglobia > Terriglobales > Acidobacteriaceae > Angelobacter. Next base: position 6,567 of record DATMMY010000113.1, read on the forward strand.
TAATACATGAGGATTACGCAAGAGTTCAACTACGGCTTGGGCCATGCCATTTGCGTCGAGAGCGTCGAATGTTTGAGCGCCTTCCCCGGCCACTTCCGCCAAAGATCCAGCATCCGAAGTTATAACGGCGCAGCCGCACGCCATGGCCTCCAGAACAGGAAGGCCGAATCCTTCATACAGCGACGGCATAATGAATAATTCGGCGTGGCGAAAAATCATGCTCAACTCCCGGGCAGCGACATACCCCGTTGTTAGCACGTTTAGGTGCCGGCACTTGGCGGTATCGTCGCCTCCCATGGCCTGAATGCCCTCTTCAGGGCCAAAGATGACCGTCTGAAATGTAGACTCCGACTGCTCTTGAGCCAGCGCCAATGCTTGCAAAGCGATGGCGAGGTTTTTGGTGCGCCAATTTCTCGCGCTGGCAGCCACGACGTAAGGCCGGCGCACACCATATTTCTGTTGAAGATAATCAAGCTCCGCCGCATCGGATCTACTGTGAAATGCTAAAGATGAGACAGCGTTGTGGACAACCGAGATTTTTGCCGCCGGAGCTCCCAGAATCTTCTGAACGTCGCGTGCTGTGTGCCCGGAAACCGTAATGATATGAGCGGAACGGAGCGCTGCCGCCCGATACCCCATCTTGACGAGCGACCGTTTGGGCCACGCATCGATATCAAAAACAAATGGAATGAGATCATGCAGCGTAACTACGACCGGGCAGCCGGCCAGGAAAGGCACAACATAGAATGGACTATGGAAGACATCCAACCTGTCTCTTCGTTGCCTCCGAGCAAGTTCAAGCTGCCCGGACACGGAGTACTTGCCGGAACGCACCGGAAGCCGTTGCAGCGGCAGGTGCTCCAACCCAGGGACGGGATTCGCAGGGTCTTCATAGACAATCAATTCGAAGCCCTGTTGTAGTGGGGCCATCGCCTTCAGCAGCTCGGCGACATAAGTGCCGACTCCGGAATCGTTGTACCACCGGGCATCAAAGCCAACGCGGAGCGTTTTTTTGAGAGACAAGCTCATCCGGTCGTTAGGGTATTTTAGCTTTTTGTATTCGCCGCGGCGCGGACGAGACATGTAACAGCCTCGACCACGCCTGCCGGAATGGTTGCGTAAACCAGAAACTCTCTCTCTAAAGACGAATCGTCATCCCGAACGCCGTCAACGGAGCGCGCGTTCTCTTCAGCGCGCGTAGTAGGCCGTGAGGGACCTTGCGTTGTGATTGCGTCTTTCCCATACGTTCGGAGTCCATCCGCCTATTTCCTGTAGTTTACCCTGGAGTTTCTGGAGAGTTTCAACCATCCCTTCGGGGATGACTGCCTATGCTCAATTCCACAAAATGCATAGCCTCCCAAAATAGCCGCTGCATTTTCTCTCGTTTTTTTGAGAACCTGGAGACAATCGAACTATAACGTAAGCAGGCTTTGAATGCTGCTGTCTTAAGACCGTCCAAATTTAGGGGTAAATTTTCCTGGTCGCGCCTTAGTAATACTTATATAATCAAATTGAGCCGCCTTGCCGGCGTGAGCCGGCAGGCGAGACCCTGAGCCTACCGAAGGGGAAGGCTCTTGAAATCTGCGTCATCCGCGAGGACGTTAAAATTCGTGGTCCCATTTTTTCGGTTGGTATTCGTGTGTCCACCCAAGGCGAAGGAATATGAATCCGCAGTCGGCCCGTACGTGGTTGCGCCTACGCGATCGGGTGCCCCATCCTTCGCGTTTTTTGCGAAGGATGGGAGACAAGGGCTCCCAAGCCAACAAAAATGCCGCTTGTCTCAAGGTTCAGGCAGAACAAAATGAACCCTCTGAAAAACCGAATGCTTCTTCAAACTCAAGTCGTCATCACCAGGAATCAGGTCGTCAGAAACAGGTCTCAGGGCGTCATAAATATCACTCAGGGCGTCATAACCGGACTTCAGGGCGTCAGAAATCGGCCTCAAGGCGTCAGGAAAACCGATAACTCCAATGTTTTCAACAAACCTGTTCAAAATATGCTGGCTTGGAATGCAGGAATTAAAATGTAGCGGCTTGTAGCGGGTTGTAGCGGCAAAAAAAATGGCTTTTTCTGGATCTGATTTACCGGCGTAAGTAACTGTATACAAATAACTTTTCGGAAAAACGAGGGAGAAATGTAGCGGCGTAGCGGGTGTAGCGGCAATCTTCGGGCATTTTTTCGAACCTATGTCGCCAGGTACGCTATTTCCTAAAATGCCAGGCATTTTTAAGTTTTAGCCTAGACCGCGAGCAGACGAGACAAGTAACAGCTCCAGCGGGCCACTGCCGGAGACCATCTCGCACGGGGCTCTACCGGGATCACGACGAAATGGATATTGCGCCGTGTTTGATGCATTTGACGCAGTAGTACATTCCGCTACAGTCCCTGTGACGTACCTCTCCTCCGGATACAAAGACGATGGAGCGAACCCGATGTTCAGGAATGGCAGTCAGGCGCATAGGGAGTAGATTCCAGCGATGCAGGCGATCTGGAGAAAATCCGATTTGGCGCAAGAGGCCGTAAAGGCGGCGGCGGGGCTGTATCCTCCAGCGTAGACTGAGATGGTCTGGCACCTGGAAAGCGGCGAGGCCACCCGGTTTGAGGATCCTGAGAAATTCTCGGATGTACTGCTCTATCAGGTCTTGAGTTGGAAGATGTTGCAGGACCAGAAAACTGAAGATCAGGTCAAAATGGGCATCCGGAAAGATGCTCAGATCCGCTGCGGTGTTCAGGTGGAATTTACATTGCGGGCAATATCGCCTTGCCAGATCAATCATTTCCGTCGAAACGTCTACGCCCCAGGATTCAGTAAAGCGACTCGATAGGTAGCGAGCGAAGCGGCCAGCGCCACACCCGAAATCTAAGGCGCGGTCAAACTGCTGTGGGGCTCCAATTGAGGCAGCAACCGAAAACAGTTCATCCATGTGAGGCTTGGCCGTGGCGAAAAACTCTTCCATGTCCCATTGCTTGCGCTCTGCCGTGATCGCCCTCATAGGATCGGCTGCGGCCATCTCGCGCCAGTCTTGGATGTGAGAGCGGAGAGAGTTCATACAACCTCACTCGTACAGGCAGGAATGCCTTTTCGGTACTGGCGTGATCTCGCCAGGAGGAAGGTACATTTCTTAGGCGAGACCAGAGTACAAAGCATGAAGCTTTGACAGCCATCCAGTTATTGCGCACCAACATCGGGAAGTATAAGCCTCAATGGGCCGGATATTCAAAGTCTCCAGACGTCAAGAATCACCGAAACCTATCCATCATTTTTGCTGGACTTGAATCAATCTTGATTGGAACAACAGCAAAGATATTCTTTAATCCAGCTCGGCTAGTCTGGCCCGGACCAAATCCTTCACTAATTTTCTATCGATTTCCCAATCAACAGGGATCTGAAAGCAGTTCTTAAAGACGACAAACTTCCCCAACCTCACCTTAAAGTCTGAAATTACACGAGGACTCCAGGGTGAAAATGTTAGATGATGCTTGTAGGCACAAATGCCAGCTACATACTTCCCATTCCAATGGATGGTAGGTACATTCCAGGAAATTTTGGACTCTAGTTCTGGAAATTGGGCAAGAATCAAATCAATTACAGACCTGAGGGTCCTTTCTTTCGTAGGGTCCACTGAGGCTAAATATTCGTCAACTGAATTGAATCTTGGTCGCCTCCGCGAGCGTGGTTGGCCTATTGTTTTGCGATCCCCTCGATCCACGACTTTTGAGCCTCCTTAGGCGGCCAGTTGGGCGTTTCAATCCCGAACTGCTTGGGGCATGAGGCAGGCGCCGAAGCTCTTCCCCTATGGGAGGAGATATGGCTGGGACCTGCGATCCGGGGTTCCCGGCAAGGCGCCTTTCCTTGCTGGGGTGGGATGAAGCTAGTCGGTCCGCTTGCTGCTCGCTCGCCTGGGCTTCGGCTTGGGCTTCGGCTTGTTCTTGCCCTTGAGATTGAGCGCCACTGCAGCGCGGATGAGATCCTTTAAGGCCGCCTCATCGACCTTGTCGCCTTCGTGGATGTCGATGGCGCGCCTGACATTGCCGTCGAGGCTGGAGTTGAATAGGCCGGAGGGGTCGTCCAGTGCGGCTCCCTTGGCGAATGTCATCTTGACGACGTTCTTGTATGTCTCTCCCGTGCAGATGATGCCGCTGCGGGAGAAGACGGGAGTTCCCATAAACTTCCACTCTTCGACGATCTCAGGGTCTGCCTTGTGGATGATTGAGCGGACTTTTGCGAGCATCTTCCCGCGCCAGTCGCCAAGCTCGTTGATCCTCGCGTCGATGAGTACAGAGGCAGATTCC
>DATMMY010000114.1:0-4447 GCA_035569515.1 Candidatus Solibacter sp.
TCGCATGTCTGGCGGCAGGACCACAACGGGTTCAGCCATCAGGATCCGGGCTTTATCGATCACGTAGTGAACAAGAAGGCCGAAGTTGTGCGCGTCTACCTGCCTCCGGACGCGAATACGCTACTCTCGGTGGCGGACCACTGTCTGCGCAGCCGCAGCTATGTCAACGTGATTGTGGCCGGCAAGCAGCCGGAGTTGCAGTGGCTGGACATGGAGGCCGCCATCCGCCATTGCACCGCCGGAATCGGCGTCTGGGAGTGGGCAAGCAATGACCAAGGTAAAGATCCGGATGTCGTTCTGGCCTGTGCCGGAGACGTGCCCACGTTGGAGATCATGGCTGCTGCTTCGTTCTTGCGGCGGTATCTGCCGGAGTTGAAAGTGAGAGTCGTTAATGTTGTGGATCTGATGAAGCTGCAGCCTTCCGGCGAGCATCCTCATGGGTTGAGCGATGAGGTATTTGATGGGATATTCACCACCAGCAAACCGATTATTTTCGCTTATCACGGCTATCCGTGGCTCATTCATCGCCTGTGCTACCGGCGGCACAACCACGACAACCTCCATGTGCGCGGTTATAAGGAAGAAGGCACAACCACTACTCCTTTCGACATGGTCGTGATGAATAACATGGACAGGTTCCAGCTGGCCATAGACGCTATTCGCCGGCTGCCGAAACCGCCGGATGCTGCTCAGGCGACCATCAAACTCCTTCAGGCCAAGCTGGCCGAGCACCACGACTATGTCCGAGAGCATGGCGAGGACATGCCTGAAGTTCGCGACTGGCGCTGGACGGAGTAGTGGGGCGCAGATTGCCAAAATTGCCATAAATGCCAAAATTGCCATAATCGAATGGCAGCACTGTGAGAAGCTTGCGAATGGAAAACATCATTCTGTGCGTGAATGCCGGCTCCTCTTCACTCAAGTTTGCGCTCTTTGCAATTTCGAAATCGTCTGAGACAAAAATCGCCGAGGGCGCCATTGAGGGCATAGGCCAACCCACGGCCCGCCTTCGAATTCGAAACTCGCAGAACCAGGTTCTCGAAGACCATCAGGCAAAGTTCGCCGATGTGCATGAAACTATCGGTGCTCTCTTCGAGGCGCTGGAAAAGCCTGATTTGCCGCGACCAGTTGCCGTTGGGCATCGCATCGTCCATGGAGGAATGCTCTACACAAAGCCGCACAAGATCACGCCGCAGTTGCAGAAGGATTTGCGGCAACTCGTTCCGCTGGCGCCGCTGCACCTGCCAAGCCAGATAGAGCTTATCGAAGCTATCCGTAAGTGGCGGCCCACGCTGCCTCAGATTGCTTGTTTTGATACGGCCTTTCACTCGCGAATGCCGGAATTGGCCCGTCGCTTCCCACTGCCACGCGACTTATGGGACAAAGGCATAAGGCGCTACGGCTTTCATGGACTTTCCTACGAATACGTATTGAGCGCACTCGGAAATCAAGAGCAGGAGCCTGTCCTCGAGGTGAGCGCGCGAGCCGAAGGACGACGAATCATCATTACTCACCTGGGCAATGGGGCCAGTATGGTGGCGGTGCGCGATGGCGTCCCGGTGGATACGACAATGGGATTGACGCCCACAGGTGGCTTCATGATGAGCACGCGCTCCGGCGACCTTGATCCCGGCCTTGTGCTTTATCTGCTGCGCTCCGGTTATGACGCTCAAGGGCTGGAAGACTTGCTCGACCACAAATCAGGACTGCTGGGCGTCTCCGCGCTTTCCGGCGACATGAAGACCCTGCTGGAAAAGCGGGACTCCGATCCACGCGCGGACCAGGCAGTCGCAATGTTCTGCTATGGCGTGCGAAAGTTCCTGGGCGCGTTTGCGGCTGTGCTGGGCGGGCTCGATACCCTGGTTTTTACGGGCGGCATTGGAGAACGCGCCTCCCCTGTGCGCCAGGAGATATGCCGCCATCTGGAGTTTCTGGGCATAAGCCTTGATCAGGACCAGAATGAAAAGCATGCAGCCATCATCAGCACACCGGAAAGCCGATGCGTAGTTCGCGTGGTTCCCACCGACGAAGACCTGATAATCGCCCGGTATTCGTCGAAGCTGTTGGTTGAGTGAAGCAGTCAGTCAAATCAGCAATTGGCAATTATTGGCAATTAGCAATTGGCCAAAGCAGTATCGTATCGCTCTCGGTCTTTCTCAGTGCCTCAGTGTCTCCGTGGTGGGTGTGCTTTGTTGCAGCCCTGCCACGCTGTGATACATTGGCTTTTCGCGGGTGCATCTCAAATGAAATTATTCAAGCAGGCTACTCTCGTCATCGGCGCTGTTGTAGGGAAAGCAGTGGATAAAGCCCTCAAGAGACCGTATGGTTGGTTGTTGGTTTTAGATCACCCGATCACCCGATCATCCGATCACCCGATTCGCAAGACCGCTTCCAAGTTTAAATATCTTTGGCTCGTTTTTTTCCTCATTGTCTTGGGAACTCTTGTACGGACCAGTCACGCGGATGGGCCTCAGTCGCCTTTGCTGATCGAGCCTCCAAAGTCGCCGCAACCGCCTTCACCCACTTCCACGTCTTTTCCGGGTGTTGATCCCGATGGCAAGAACGGGCTGCCGCGCTCGCAGAGAGTGGTGAACTACAACATTGATGCGCGCTGGAATCCCGCCAACAAGACCATTGCCGGGCAAGAGACACTTATCTACCGCAACCTCACCGGTCAGTCGCAGGATACGTTTCCATTTCATCTCTATCTGAATGCCTTCCAGCCCAAGTCCACCTGGATGCGCGAGGAGCGGCGCGACAGAACTGGAGGCTGGGAGGAGTATCTCGCCCCACGGTATTTTGGCTCGAACAACGTAGTGGCGATTGAAGTCAGCGGAATGGGCGACGTTACCGATAGCATGAAGTTCATCGTCCCTGACGATGGCAATCCGGATGATCGCACCGTGTTTCAGGTGAAGCTGCCCAAAGCTGTACCAGCGGGAGCTGAAGTCACGTTCAAAATCCGCTTTGAAGCCAAAATGCCGGAGGTCATAGCCCGCACCGGTTACAAGAACAGCTTTGTTCTGGGAGGGCAGTGGTTCCCTAAAGTCGGCGTGTGGTGGCACAACGCCTGGAACTGCCATCAATTCCATGCAACCACTGAGTTCTTTGCCGACTTCGGTGTCTTCGACGTAAAGCTTACCGTGCCCAAAGAGTACACGGTGGGCGCCAGCGGAGAAGAGGTCGCGACAAGAACCAATGCGGATGGCACCCTGACTCACGAGTACCGCGTGGAAGACGTCCATGACTTCGCCTGGACCGCCGATACCCGCTTCGTGCAGGTAAATGACTCGTGGAAGGCGCCTTCAGGTCATCAGGTCAAGATCAAGCTGCTCCTTCAGCCCCAGCACGCCGACCAGGCGCAGCGGCATCTCGATATCACCAGGCAGTCTCTCGACCACTTTGATCGCTGGTTTGGACCCTATCCATACAATACTTTGACGGTGGTTGATCCCGCTGACGCGGCTGCGGGAGGAATGGAATATCCAACTTTCATCACCGGCGATACATTCGCCTATTCGCCCCGCCAGTTCTTGTTCCTTCCTGAAGTGGTGGTTGAGCACGAATTTGGCCATCAATACTGGTATGGCATGGTGGCCACCAACGAATTCGAAGACGCGTGGCTCGACGAAGGTATCAACAGCTATAGCGAAAAAGTGCTCGACGATATATACGGTAAAGATACGTCCATCGTGAATAACTTTATGGGAGCTTCCGTGGGCGAATTCGGCTATCAACGGATGCAGTATCTTTCCACACCGAATGCTGACCCCCTGGTACGCCGGGGATGGGAGTTCATGACTGGCAACTCCTATGGAGGCATCACATACGGCAAGACAGCTACAGTGCTGAAGACCCTGGAAAGCCTTATCGGCGAACAGAAGCTTCAGGAGGCTCTGCACGTCTATTTCATGCGCTACCGGTTTACCCATCCTACGCGCGAAGATTTCCTGCGCACGGTTGAAGAGGTCAGCGGGAAGAACTTGCGTTGGTATTTCGACCAGGCTGTATATGGCACGCAGTCGCTCGATTATGAGGTCGCAAGGTTAAGCTCAGAGCCTCTGAATAGCGATACCGGGCAGCCCGGTATGTATCGCGACCAGGTCACCATTTTGCGCAAGGGAGATTTCATCTTTCCGGTGACGGTCGAAATTAAATTCTCCAACGGCGAAAAACTGCGCGAGCTTTGGGACGGCCGCGACCGCTGGGTGCGCTTTGTGTATGACAAGAGCGCAACCGTTGAATCGGCGGAAATAGATCCTGACCATCAGTTGTTTCTGGATGCGAACTTTTTTAACAACAGCAAGACTGTCACTCCCAATGCAACGGCCGCAAAAAAGATCAGCAATTATTGGCTGTTTGTGTCTCAGTGGATTGGCCAGATACTGGCTTCGTTCGTTTGAGGAGCCGGCAAAATCGTTTCAGCCACGAATGAACGCGAATTGAC
>DATMMY010000115.1:0-4865 GCA_035569515.1 Candidatus Solibacter sp.
GAGACCACGACCAGCGGCCCCTGTTGATCATCGAAACGCAAAATTGGCCGGTTGGCGGCGGAACGCAAGGTCCAGTGCCAGTCGTCGGCATCAGAGCTTGAGGAACGGCGAGGAGGCAGCAACTGGAGCGCATCCGCCAGGGTACTCAGAGTCAGATTGACGAGCACGCGGGTGCCTGTCCGCACATTTACGTTCTCCCGCAACGAAGGCAGGAAAGATGCAGCGGTAACCTTGATCTGATAAATGCCGGGCTGGAGGTCATCCGCAGAGTAGTAACCTTTTGCATCGGTAAAGACCCTGGTACCCACCAGTGCGGCCGAGGTAAAGATCTCCACCACAGCTCCCATTTGCGGCACTCCGGAGACGCTCTTTACGTATCCCGATATGGCGCTTGGGGGCGCTGCCATCACCGGCAGGGCAACCAACAGGACTGATAGCAAGCCGAATTTACGGGTCATTTCCACCACCTTCAACAACGTGGGGTCCCCAATTCTTACTCGACCGCGAACTTTGCCGTAGGTGAGATAGTCTGTTTCGAAAGCAGATCGCTTACTTTAATCGTCACCTGGTAAACTCCCGGTCCCAGTTGCGCCAGCGGCAGGCTTTTTGCAAGGGTCACCTGATCGCTGACGTTTTTCATCTGGTCGGTATTTTCAGTTACATCCAGCACAGATTTATTGGTCGCTGTATTCACTACCTGGTACTCAACAGTGGCCGAGGGCCTTTTGGTCTTGTCGTCTACTACTAGGTTGTAGACCTGCATCCAGAAATTCACGTTCTGGTTGGGCAGTTGCTTAAATATCGCGGGCTTTCCATTGGAGGACGAGACTCTGGGACGGACCTTGGTGGTACCAATCACAAAGTCGCCGGTCCCTACCTCCCGCGACGGTACGTTCTGGATAACATCGGCCAGGATAAGAGTGGAAGACGCCAGCTTCTCGTCACTAAAATCCGGAACGATAATGCCTTGGCCAAACGTCCCTAATTTATCGCCGTTTACGTCTTTAATCACGATGTCGAGGCGATAACGACCGGGACGCATGGGCAGGGCTTTCCACGAGATGGCAACATTGTTGATGGTCTTCTGCAGCAGCTCGGCAGGTACATCCAACTGCTTGGTATCTTCAAAGGTCTGTGCGATCCTGCCCGTCAGGGTGGTCAACCTGCCATAGATGTTAATGGTGGCGCGCTGCACGCCCTCTTTATTGATAAAGGTGAGTTCACGATTAGGCACCTGGACGGTGATAGGCACCAGCACCGTATCGGAAGTTACCTTCACGAAGTCCACGCGGACATCAAAAGGAAGCACGTTGTACCGGATCTTCGTGTTGACGATCGCATCCAGCTCTTTGAACTTGATTTCCGGCGGGCGATTCAACTTGGCAAAAGTATCGAGGCGGTCAAATTGCTTGGTTTGCAGGTTCTGGTTGAATGGGCCCGAGCCAAGGGCTTCCATGCCCCCACGGAAACGGTCCGCTTTATTGGCCATACCCATTTCTTCCATGGTGGTGAGGCCGGCATTGGGCACGTGCAACAACGCGTCCTTTTCGGAGCGATCCAGGCTCATGTGGTACTCGCCGCAACTGCACGTGTCCACAAACTCGATCTCAATCTCCTGGCCGATGCCTTCCAGGTAACGGTAGCGCCAGACCTCAAAAGGATAGGTTTGAGTCTGTCCGCCGCCCTCTTCCGACGAGCGCTGATAAGGCCCCCCTGCGGGATGGGAATCAATGGAATCCGGCTTGCCGTACATGATGTACATGCGACCGCGATCAGTCCGCCATCCGGGAACACCGGCCGCGAAATGCTCGGTAGCATAGGCGATGCGGCGATAGTGCTCTTCCTTATATTCGTTTTCTTCGGTGTCCGGGGTGGGATCACGCCGCTGCCAGAAGCCTTCAATGAACTGGTCGCGCTCCGCATCGGTAGCCAGCTTCTTGAACGCTGACTCCTCGTCTCCGGTGATGATCCAGCGAACGTCCTCATCGAGCCATTTCTTGTAGTACTTGCCCATTTTCTCGGGCTTGCCGGCCTCTTGCTGTTTCTTGCTCAGGGGCCGCTTTAATGGGTCCTGTTCCTGATCAGCCGTGCTTCCAGGAATGGGCTTGTCAGAGTCCTTTTTCTGGCCGGAACCCTGTGCTTGCGCCAGGAGTCCCGCAGCAATAAACACCACGAAAACAATCAGATAACTACGGAGATGGGAATAAAAGGAGATCAACTGAACAACTCCTTGCGCGTACAATGGGTGCCACCAATTTTACGTGTTTATTGGCCTCAAATCAAGCCAAGCATGAGCCTTTAGTAATTGCTTCTGGATTTCCCAAGTTGCCTTTCTTTTGTATCACTTAACCATCCTTTTTGTTTTCAGAATAGCTGGCTCCGGCAACGGGGCTCGCATATAATCAAAAAAGGACTCACTCCCAAGTCAGTCGACGTATGCACTTGTCAGCCTTCACCATGGAACCTTTCCCAACTCCATGGCGTATATATCCAAAAGTGTATTTGTCGGTTCCGCTGTGCGTGAGTTTGAAAAGGCACTCATGAATTCCAAGAAGAAAATTTTTCTCATCATTGGTGTTGTTGTCCTCTTAGTGGCTGTGGTTGGGTTCTCGCTCAACCAGACGCAAAAGAATGTTGTGGCAGTTCAGACCGCCAAGGTGTCGCGGCAAGACATTTCTGCCACAGTTACGGCGTCCGGGGAAATCAAGCCCAAGACTTACGTAAACGTTGGCGCTAATGCTTTTGGCCGAATCACCCGGCTATTTGTGCAAGAAGGCGACCACGTGAAGAAGGGGCAAAAGCTGGCGCAGATTGAAAACGTGCAGCCTGCTGCCGACGTTGCGGCCATGAAGGCGACACTGCAAAGCAACGAGACCGACTCTATGGCGGCGGACGCGAACATAAAGACCGCGATGGCGCAGTTCAACAGCAGCAGGGCTGACGCAGCCCGGATCAAGTCAGAATACGAGCGTGCGGAAAGATTGTATAAGGACCAGTTGATTGCCAAGGCGGACTACGACACGAAAAAAGCGGCCTATGAGGTGTCCACGGCGGTGATGGCGCAGGACCAGGCCCGCGTTGCACAGGCCAGGGCCCAGCTTGAATCGGCCCGGGGTCACATCAGCCAGGCGCGGGCGCAACTTACGCACGCGAGCGATGCTCTGGGCAAAACCGCATACACGGCACCCTTTGATGGTGTGGTCACCTACCTTCCGGTGCGTGAAGGCGAGTCGGTGGTGGTGGGAATTCAGAACTCTCAGGGCAGCCTTTTGATGACCATTGCCGACATGTCGGTCATTACGGCGGAAGTGCGCGTGGACGAAACAGACATCGTGAACGTTAAGATTGACCAGTTGGCGGAGGTCACGATTGACGCCCTGCCCGGCAAGACCTTCCATGGCAAGATCAGCCAGATAGGCGATAACGCCATCGTCCGCTCCAGCGGCCTTGCGACCTCGCAAAGCAACACCAGCAGCCAGGAGGCCAAAGATTTTAAGGTGGTCGTAACTCTGACCGATGCCCCGGAAACCCTGCGTCCGGGACTTTCCTCCACGGCCAAAATCACCACGGGAACGGCAAAAGACACGATCGCCATTCCCATTCAGGCACTCACCATCCGGGACAAGCAGGATCTGGAACAGCAGAGCGCAAACAAGGGCAAGTCTGCCGCGAGCAACTCGACCCCTGCGAACGCCAAGAAAAACAAGGAAGAGATCCAGGGAGTGTTCGTGGTGACGAGCAACAGGAAGGCCGAATTCCGCAAGGTTGATACCGGTCTGACCGGAACCACTGACATTGAAGTAAAGAGCGGGCTTCAGCCCGGCGACGAGATCATTACCGGCAGCTACAAAGTTCTGCGCACCTTACGCAATGGCGCCGGCGTGAAAGTCGATAATTCCGTAGCCACCAAAGAAGAGTCATAAAGCAAAATTCGTAACCCATGGGCGTCGTGGGACGTCTGACGTCTAAAGTTGGGACATCTAAAATTAAGATGAGTTCGTAAAAGCAATCAGGAGCAACCATGGCAACGCATGTGGCCGATATTCCGGAAAGTCCGCTCACGGCGCCCCCCGCCAACTGTATCATCTGCACGGAGAACCTGTGGAAGACCTACCAGATGGGCGCAGAGGAGGTCCACGCCCTTCGAGGAATCACCTTAAGCATTAATCGGGGCGAATACGTTGCCATCATGGGGCCTTCAGGCTCAGGTAAATCAACCCTGATGAACCTGATCGGCTGCCTGGATACTCCCACCAAGGGGCGCTATTGGCTCAACAGCAACCTGGTAAGCGAGCTGGATGACGATGAACTCGCGCGCATTCGCAATAAAGAAATCGGGTTCGTTTTTCAAACGTTCAATCTGCTGGCCCGCGCCACGGCGCTGCACAATGTTGAACTGCCCCTGATTTACAGCGGAACACCCTCGCAGGAAAGAATCGAACGCGCCAAGGGCGCTCTGCGCGCCGTGGATCTGGAGCAGCGGATGAACCACAAACCCAACGAGCTTTCCGGAGGTCAGCGCCAGCGCGTGGCTGTAGCTCGTGCCTTGGTGAATAATCCCTCCATCATTCTGGCCGATGAGCCCACCGGCAACCTGGATTCGCAAACCGGCAACGAGATTATGGCCTTGTTCGCCGAACTTCATGCCAAAGGAAATACCATCGTCCTGGTCACCCACGAAGCGGACATCGCTGAAAATGCCCATCGGGTGGTCCACATCAAAGACGGTGTGGTCGACAGCGACATCCGCAAGAAGAAATAAATTGTTGACCCTCGCAGCAGCGGGTTGGGGCTAAATAGCTTGCGGAAAGCCCAGTTGCATTTTCAACGACCTACGGCACGGCTCTGAAGCTCCTTCGGCTCGC
>DATMMY010000116.1:0-5903 GCA_035569515.1 Candidatus Solibacter sp.
GATGTGGTGGATATGGAGAGCGGCAAAGCCATCTATGCCCTCAATTCCGACCATCTTTTTCTCCCGGCTTCCAATGCCAAGCTGCTGTCTACATCTGCCGCGCTCGCCTTGGCAGGTCCTGAGTACCGCTTTCACACAACGATCGAGAGCAGCGGAAAGATCGATGCCAACGGGCGTCTGCTCGGAGACTTGGTGATTGTGGGCCGGGGAGACGCGAACATCTCCGGCCGCGTGATGCCCTATCAGCTCAAGACCGAGCGTGTTTCTCCGCATACGCAAATTCTGGAACAGCTGGCGGACCAGATTGTGCAGAAAGGCGTAAGGATCGTAGATGGAGATTTAATCGGCGATGATACTTTTTATGCTCCTGAGCGCTATGGTGAAGGTTGGGCCCACGATGATCTCCAATGGATCGATGGCGCGCCAGTTTCTGCCCTGACCTTCAACGACAACGTGCTCTTTCTAAAAATTCAGCCTGGCGAAAAAGCAGGTGACAAGGCCCTGGTCACCGTCGATCCTCAAACCAGCTATTACGAGTTAGAAAATCGCATCGTGACCGCTGCCGCCGGGGTCGCCAGAAAAGTTGGAATCCACCGCGATCCGGGCTCCTACAAGGCCACTCTTTGGGGAGTGATCCCATTGGGTGATGCCGGCCTGAGCGAAGCGATGGCCGTCGAAGACCCTGCTGAGTTTACCGCGCAGATTTTCCGCTCGCTGCTGGAAAAGCGCGGCATCACGGTCACCGGAAAAACCTTGGCAAGACACGGCGACCCTGCCCAGTTTTTCGATCAACCGCAGACCCAGATTCCCGCCAGCGTAGTGGCCGCTCCATTGGGTCCTCCAGCGCAAATCCTGGCAGAGCATGTTTCATTGCCCTTAATTGAAGATGTGCGGGTAACCAATAAGACCAGCCAGAACTTGCATGCCGAATTGGACTTGCGGCTCATCGGAAGACTGAAGGGAACGGGAGGTTCGTTTGAGGGCGGGGCCGATGTGCTCAAGCTGTTCCTTCTCCAGGCAGGGCTTAAGACGAGCGAATTTTTCGTGCTCGACGGCTCAGGCCTCTCCCGACGCGACCTGATTACGCCCGCAGCCATGGTTCAGGTGCTTATCCATGCCTCGCTCCAGCCCTGGGGCGCGGCCTTTGAGCAAACCTTGCCAGTCGCCGGGGTGGACGGATCGCTGGCTGAGCGATTTGTAAATACTCCTGCGGGAGGCCTGGTTCACGCCAAAACCGGCACCCTAAGCCATGTGAATACACTCTCCGGCTATGGCCAGACCCGATCCGGGAGGCGCTTCGCTTTTTCCATCTTCTGCAACAATCATGACCTTCCTTCGGCAAAAGTTGTAGCCGCCATTGATGAGATTGTTGTGCTTCTGGTGACTGAAGGAGATTCTGCCGGTAAGTCTTCGGGGCCTTGATTCAGAGCGGTTACATGATTTCCCGTTTGCGGCTAAGACAGTTTGCGGGAAATACGCAATCCGACGTGGATTTGTGTCAGGACGCAGCTTGTCCCATCTTCGGTACGAGTAAGCTTTTTCTTCGGCCCGCAAGTCTCCTTAAATGGGCTTATTTCTCATATTCGTTTTCCCGCTGTTGACCTTTAGCACAAATATCGCTGCACAGAACTTAAAAAATATTTAATAAGTATTAAATTGATCTATCTTCAAAACCGAACATAGGTACATGAACTAGTGGACAAGTAACCAAAGGATAAAATATTTATATCTTGCTATATCTCACTGATAACAAAATATATATTGCTTCTTTGATCTGGATGAAATTATGGATTATTTCCTAATATGGGTATCAGTAACCAATTGCCGTCCCATTTTGGAACATAATAAATTATTTTAATAAATTGTTCATTATCCAGAGACAAAGTAGTGCTACACTTCCTGCCGTTGTTTAGAACTTCCTTACAAATCTGCTGATGAATAGTCCCGCCACAAAGCAGTTCAATGGCAAAGAAAGATTCATCTGTAAGGCCACTTTGCCGCTAAGAAAAACCAAGAGAAGCATAATCAACGGAGGATTCTAATGTTCAGTTTGCATAGGACAATAATTTACATTGCCGCGCTTGCTCTGCTGTTCTGCGGCATAGTAACCCAGGCCCAGACAACTACAACAATAACGCCTGATACAACGTCCGATCCATTGGCCCCCCCTTCAACTGATCCCACAATATCAGCGGCTGCTGCTGCGGGAATCACCGATCCGGGCCCTCGCCCGGCTGGCGGTCCAAAGACGCCCAATTGTTTTGCCTCGCCTGGACCGACTCGGAGCAACAACACCACGCTGCTGGTTGTCCCGGTTCCGGATTGCGCTCAGCCGCCGGACGCTTTGGGTAACGAGGGAGCCGGTAACGTCCTTAACAATGCTGGAGTCAACACGGGGACTTTTTGGTTCAATACCATCGGAATCTTCGGACAAGTTGCTTCAGTGGACGGTTCTGTCGATCCGGTGACCAAGAATCCGACTTTAAAAGGTCTGGGCCCTGCTTTTAACGGTGAGGGCTGCTTCCAATGTCACTCGCAGCCCACGGTGGGCGGCACCAGCCCTTTTAACAACCCGCAATTCGCCGCCGCGTCCGACCGGGGCGCCTTGAATACCGTGCCTTCATTCCTGCGGTCCACCGGTCCGATCCGTGAGGCACGCTTCATCCTCGACGAGGCCGATACCTCAAATAGAACACTCGATGGCGGCGTGCACGAACTGTTCCGCATTAAAGGCCGCAGCGATGCCCCTGTGAACTGTGACATTAGTCAGCCGGACTTTGCCACGCAACAGTCTCGGGGTAACGTGATCTTCCGCATACCCACGCCCACCTTTGGATTGGGCTTGGTAGAAAACACACCCGAGTCAGTTTTCCTGGCCACCCTCACGGCCAATGCCGCAGACAAAGCCACCTATGGCATCAGTGGACACTTCAACCATAACGGCAATGACGGCACCCAGACCAAATTCGGCTGGAAGGCCCAGAACAAGTCCCTGTTACTCTTCGCCGGTGAAGCCGCCAACGTCGAGCTGGGGGTCACCAACGAAATTTTCAACAACGAGAAGGTGCCTGGACTTTCCTGCGCGATTAACGGACGGCCGGAAGACAACACGCACGTAGCTTTCTCCAACGGCCTTACCCAGCCCGATACCACGAACTTCGTGTCCGCCGCCATTGAGAATTTCGCCATCTTCATGCGTATCAACGGCGCGCCCAGCCAATGCGCCTTTAATAGCGGCGTTGACGCCAATGGGGCCCCCAAGTGTATCGCGCTCGATGATCCCAGCAATCCTCAAACTGCCGCCATCCAACGCGGCAAAACCCTGTTTGGCCTCCCCGCAAACGGCGGCATTGGTTGTGCGTTTTGCCATGCCAACACTGCGTTCCTGACTGATCCTTCAGACGTGCCTGGTCTGAGCAACCGGCTGTTTACGCCTTTCTCGGATTTCGCCCTGCATCACATGGGCGCGACCCTGGCGGATGGCGTCTCCCAAGGTCAGTCTGGTCCTGACGAGTTCCGCACCGCGCCTCTCTGGGGTCTCGGCCAGCGGTTGTTCTTCCTCCATGATGGCCGGGCCGGCAACCTCATCCAGGCCATCGCCGCCCATCGCAGCAGCACCACTGTCTGCTTTGATACCAATGCGACTCAAAGCTTTACCGTCAATGGCGTTGGCTTCTCGCCGGCGGCGTCCACTCATTCCTGCGGCTCTGAGGCCAATCACTCGGTTGAGCAGTTCAATACCCTCAGCAGCGCAGACAAACTCAATCTCCTTAAATACCTCCGCTCGCTCTAAAGCGATTGGAACGGCAAGCAGCGACGGGCCTTCCCTTGGCGGAAGGCCCGTCGCGTTTTACGGATTACACTGCTGGAGGTTGCGGCCTGTTGGAGCACGTAGGACAAAGCGGGGTCGTAGTAATGACCCCCTCCCAGTATGGATGGCTACATCTCCAAACCCATCAACTCTGAACAGCTCTTCAAAACCATAGGTGAAGTTCTGGCGAACCTCAACGAGCATGGAAAAATGCTTCAATCTTGAGCTGGAGAACTCTCTCCAAACACCTTGAATGCGGCCAGCCTTCCGTCAGGATGTCATTGTTACTGCTGTAACGTTGCACTCCTCCAATTTAAGGTTAGACTTCGCTCATACGGTGAAGAGAAGCCCGCTCTTCGAGTTCGATGATTTCACAAGCACGCGGCTGTGGTCAGGTATATCCCTAAAAGAAGGTTGTTCGCGATGAATAAAATTAATTTGCAGCTATCCATGCTATGCATGGTGCTTTTCTGTTGGTCAGCCGCTTACGGTGCTGCCCAGAACGGCGACATGCAAGTTTCCACCAAATCTCCCCAGGCGCGGGCCTTGTTCCACCAGGGCCTCGGCAAAATCGAAACTCTGCACGAGCAAGCCGGATTGGCGGATTGGCGCAAGGCGGTGCAGGCCGATCCAAAGTTTGCCCTGGCCCACATATTGATTACTTTCTTTTCACAGGATCCGGCCGAGCAGGTCTCAGAACGTGAAAAGGCGCTGGCTTCAAGGCAGTCTGCAGGCAAGGAAGAACAATTCATCATCGATTGGCTCGCCAATGCCAGCCAAAGCCAATGGTTGCCTGCCATTCAGTCGATGAATGATGCCCTGCAGCATTACCCTCAGGATAAACACGTTGCATGGCTGGCCGGCTGGTGGCTGATTCTGAATCAAAAACAGCCTGCCAAGGCCATTCCCCTGTTTGAACGCGCCATTCGCATCGACCCCAAGTTTGCCGATCCCTGGAACGAAGTTGCCTACTGCTACGCGAAAACCGGGGATTTCGAAAAAGCTTTCGACCGCATGAAAAAATATACGGAACTGCTTCCCAACGAGGCCAATCCACAGGACTCTTTTGCGGAAATCTCGCGACTGGCCGGCCGCTATGAAGAAGCATTGCTGCATTACCGCGCTTCGCTGAAGATCGATCCCACATTTAATGAATCGCAGCTTGGGCTAGGCGACACCTACGCTCTGATGGGCAATGAGTCAAAGGCGCGCGCGGAGTATGCTATCGCCATCCAGAAAGGCACCAAGATACAGGCCAGCCTGTGGTCATTGCAGGCCGCCGCTACATACGTGCGTGAAGGCAACTTCAGCGACGCGGATATTGCATTTCAAGCGGTTGCGCAGCAAGCTCACACCAATGATTTTGGCAACATTGAGGCCGAAGCCTATCGCAGCATGGCGCTGTATCAGAAGGATGGTTCCACGGCCATGGAGCTGCTGCAAAAAGCCGAGGCAACGCTGCATGAAAAGCACTCCGTCCCGCAGATAGTTCTTGATGAGGAGATGGCCTCCATCCTCAGGACGCGTACCGAGCGGGCCATTCAGAATGGAAACATGGATCTGGCCACCGCGAATTTGAAACAGTTGGAAGGCATGGCCGAAGCCAACTCCGACGCAGTTGTGCAGTCCCATTACAGCGGCGCTGCCGGCGCCGTGCTGCTGGCCCGGGGCAAATACGAGGATGCGATCTCCCGCCTGGAAGAAGATGAGGACAACCCATTTTCCATGCAAAACCTGATCCTTGCTTATCAAAAGGCCGGTAACAACCAAGCTGTCCGCCGGGTGACGCAGAAATTAACCAGGTATAACGAGCCCTTGATTGAGCAGGCAGTCGTGGTCGTTACCTTTCGCAAAAACCATTCGCCCAATTCAGAGACAAGATCGGAGTACACGGAACTGGCCACGGCGCGGTAAGGCCAAGTCGCCGCCATAAACTGCGCGAGGAGAGACTATCCAAAAAAACCAACTCGTCATCCCGAGGGTCTCGCCCCAGCGCGGGTAGACCCTCGGGATGACGAATTTGGGGTTTACTGCACATTTTCATGAATAATCTGAGCGAAGTTTTCCTGCAAGTTCCAGCAGCTACTTGCGT
>DATMMY010000117.1:0-7211 GCA_035569515.1 Candidatus Solibacter sp.
TGAAAGCCACCATCTCCAACGTGTGGATACCTTCGGTAATCTTGTCGAACTCCTGCTGCAGACGATCGTCGGATTTAATTTCCACCGAGGATTGCATCAGGATGTCCACGGCGCGATTGAAGTCCTTCTTGGCGGCATCCAGGTGCCCGGCCTTGTAATTGGCCTGGCCTGACTGATAGGCCTGCTCTGCCTGGCCGATCACCGCAGGCACCGGATCAGCCTTAGGCGGCTCCGGCTTAACTTGGGGAGCGACTGGGGCGGAAGGCGGTACGACGGGCTGTTGCTGAATAGTGGGCGCTAGCGCCTGTTGAGCCGGTACTGTTTTTTTGGAGTCCTTGGTTTCGCAGGAGCTCGCCAACAGCACTACAGCGCTCAGACCTGCAAGAACGGCGTACTTAAGACAAGGCTTCATAAGAGTGTTATGCACTCCCATCATATCTGTTATTTGACGAACAATTCTCCTAAACAGCAGCTTAGAATCTTGGTACCAAGGGTGTGGCTGCCTGCTGGTCTGAAGTATAAAGAATAAAGAGCCCGATCTTATTACTGGCCTTTATTTTCAATGATTTATCAGCTCACCTGCAACCCAAATTGCGGGTTGAGAGCACGTCCTCCGATTCAAAAGCGAAGGTATTGACAATAAAAACAATGGCAAGAAAGTTAATCACTTGGGTTCGCCATCAGCCGGTTATTCCGTGGAGTACCCCCTTGTAAGTGGCTCTAATCAGTGTGGATCGGTAGCGATGCGACTGTTGATCGTTTATGCGACTCCAAGTCTCGGCTGATTAGCAGTAAGGTTACATGTACAGCCGATATCCAGCTTTTTCTTTACATTTTGGGTAACTTCTTCATAAACTAATCCGACTTTCCCCCAAGCAGCGTGGGGTCCCGGCGTGAGACTGAAGAAGGCTGCGCCGAGACTCAAAAATCGAAAAATCAGGCAGGCCCGGTTTGCTGAGAGCAAAAACACAAACCAAGAACTACGTAGACGCATTTGCCGGCGCCGTGACCTCATTCGCAGACACGGATGAAGATGCCCTGGCTGCCCTACCGGCCATGCTGTCCGAGGATTTCGATGCCGACCGCGCCGAGTTGTGGCTCTGGGACGAGGCGTCGGGCTCCTGCTACCTGACGAATGCCGCAGGGATGGAAGGCCGCCACCGCCTGGACTATGCGCCCGCAGATTACGGCGCTATCGGTAAGATCGCTTACAACAAGGAGAGCATTGAGAACATCGTGCTGGCCACCTTTGGTGGCGAGGCCCAGGACTTTGCCCGCAAGACCGGGCTCACCTTCGTCAGCGGTTATCCGTTGGTAGTTAAAGGCGAGGTCGCAGGAGTCCTGGCAATCTACAGCCGCACGGAGGCTTCCGAAGAGCTGCTGGTCTGGTGGCGGATCTACGCACAGATGAGTTCAGCCCGGCTCCAGAATGTGCTGGCCTCCCAGGAAAAAGACCGGCTGATTAATCAACTCTCGGTGCTGTTTGAGGCCACTCGCCTGCTGAACTCCACGCTTGACCTCACGGAACTGCTGGAGATGATCCTGAAAATTGCCCGGACTGAGGTAAAGGCCGACCGCGGAAGCGTCTTTCTTGTGGACCACAAGCACAATGAACTGTGGTCTATTGTGGCCTCCGGTCTGGACCACCAGGAAATCCGTATTCCTGTGGGCGAGGGCGTGGCCGGGCGCGTGGCCAAGACCGGCGAAGTCATCAATGTGGAAGACGCCTACACCCTGGGTTTTTTTGATCCCAGGTTCGACCAGAAATTCAATTACCGCACCAAGTCCTTGCTGAGTCTCCCCATTCGTCACCATTCCGGCCACATTGTCGGGGTCATTCAACTGTTGAATTCCCAGGATGGCTCTTTTTCGCCCGCCAATATTGATTTTCTATCCAGGCTCACCGGCCATATGGCCTTGGCTCTCGAAAACGCTCGCCAGCACCGCGATTCTCTTGAAAAACAACGCACCGAAAAGGAACTGGCGCTGGCCCGCGCCATCCAGCGCAGCCTCCTGCCGGAATCTCCGCCTATCGTTCCCGGATATGATATCGCGGTGCTGAACGACCCGTGTTTCGAGGTGGGAGGCGATTATTTCGACTTCCTGAATCTTGGGCCGCAATCCCTGCTCCTGGTGGTTGCCGATGTGGAAGGCAAGGGTGTCTCTTCCGCGCTCGTGATGTCGAACCTGCAGGCCACCTTGCGGGTGCTGGTCATGCACCTTCATTCGCTCGAAGTGCTGGCCTTTTCCCTAAACGAAATGCTTTACAACGACACCAAATCGGGTAAGTACCTGAGCGTATTTCTCGGACTGGTGGACACCCGCCGCAATATCATGCACTACATCAATGCCGGCCACGTTCCTCCCGTGCTGATCCGAGGCAAGAGCGGCGACAT
Source organism: Candidatus Solibacter sp. (assembly GCA_035569515.1). Taxonomy (GTDB): domain Bacteria; phylum Acidobacteriota; class Terriglobia; order Terriglobales; family Acidobacteriaceae; genus Angelobacter. Next base: position 2,397 of record DATMMY010000117.1, read on the forward strand.
AAGATTGCTGGAAGAGGGTGGCACGGTAATTGGCCTCTTCCCCACTGCGGACTACAAACGTGGATCCATCAAGCTGGAATCCGGCGATGTGCTGGCCTGCTGCACGGACGGCATCACCGAGATCGCCGATGAACACGGCCACGAATATGGCACCCTGCGGCTGGCGGAGCGCGTCCGGCGCAACCGCGAGAAATCCGCACAGGCCATTGTGGATGCCGTGCTAACAGATGTTTCCGGCTATTCCACGGCCAGCATGAACGTCGACGACAAGGTCCTTATGGTTATGAAGGTCACCTCTGAAGAATCAGGGGAGTTGGAGATCGGATCATCGGGTGATCGGGTCATCGGGTGACCTGTGGTTGGTTCGGCGTACGAGCAGACTCATGCTCTCTCCAGAGACTCCCTTGCAAGTTGTAGAAAACGCAAGGACCGGTTCTGGCAAAAGCGAAAATCGATTTAGCCACGAATTAACGCGAATGAACGCGAATGGGAATGCTCTAGCGAGGAGTTTCTGGTTCACGCAACCATTCCCGCAGGGATGGTTGGGGCTGTTACAAATCACACCGAAATTCCATTGTGGCTCTGCTGTGTCGTGAAATTCTCGCTGCAACGCATCTGTTAAATTTTGCAGCCCTAAACCCGATCACCCGATCACCCGATCACCCGATTCCTCTAGCACCAAGTTGTTTTCCTTAGGCAGGTAGCTCTTTCTCCGGAACCAATCCTCCATGGCTTCTTTCAATCTTTCCATGGGCACTCGGCTTCCTATCTCCATTAAGCCATCGGCCACGGGCAGCGTGTCGTCAAAGATGGAATCATTGGTGAAGTTGCGCATGGAGAAATTGTCGAGCCACTTGATGGGGCAGGGTGACAATTCATTCCCGTGGTGATATTGAATGCAGATTCTTCGGTAGTACATTCCAGAGACTCCGTGACCTTGTTACTTGTGAGAATATCCGCAACATAAGAATTCCGCTACCCAGACAGACATTTCCGGACTCCAAAAACTGGATGCAGATGAGAGAACACTCATAAAAATAACCGGCAAAAGAGCGAAAGGAACTTTGTTTGTTTTGCCTTTTTTCTTTATTGCAGACGTGGCGCAAGCCTAGAATTGAGGTACATGGTCTCCCGTAACTGGCAACAACCAGGTAGAAATACGTTCTAATTGCAGAGAAGGAAAGTAGAGCCGTTCATATGTCGAGTCGTACTTCGCAGAGTGGCGCCGCCGAATTAATAAAGCATATTCAATCCGTTAGCAATCAACTCAGGGTTTTGCATACTGAGCTTTATTGGATCGCGCTGGAAGAAGAAGCTGGCTCCAAGCAGGAACAGTTTGTGGACCTCGATCTCCACCAGGTCATGGATTTCAAATGCGCTGTAGATAACATGAGAGAGCTGCTGTGGAAGTACCTTGAGGTTGCGGCCAAAATAGAGCCTCAGCGCGTACAGGAAGCGGCAGAAGCTCATCGGGTGCGCCGGCTGACTGAGCTGTTGCAACTGCTGCGCGAGCGCCTCGGCTACTACGCCGAGGAACAGCCTATGTCATTCATTGAGCAGATAAGCGCTTCGCTCAACGATAGACTGCCAGACGACAGCAAAGCCGCCTGAGACGGTTTTGCCGATCAACACCAGATCTTCTAACGTCACTTGACGTGTGAGCGGCGCATGCCTAACTGCTCTCAGGGTAGCTGCGGTTGATACACGCCTTCACGCACAATGAACCATTACCGAACAGTCCTGCCTTCGCAATGTAGGAAATAACTATCTGACGGAATGGACTTTCGCACACCTCAAGCCTATGCCGTGTATGGGCTGAATGCTAACGATTGAATGCTGAACGCTATTTCGCTTTCGGCCCAGCCGAGCGGATGTTTTCCGGGACTTCAAATTTTTCGAAATTCTTGGCGAAGCGGGTGGAAAGATCGGCTGCGGCTTTGTCGTAAGCGGCTTTGTCTTTCCATGCGCCGCGCGCGTCCAGGAGCTCCGGCGGGACGCCCGGACACGATTTAGGAATCGTCAATCCGAAGGCCGGTTCCACTGTAAACTCCGCGTTGTTGAGCTGGCCTTCAATGGCGGCACGCACCATAGACCTGGTATATCCCAGCTTCATGCGCTCGCCGGTTCCATAGGGACCGCCAAACCAGCCGGTATTCACCAGCCAGCATTGCGCTTTGTGCTCTTGGATCCGCCGCCCCAGCATCTCCGCGTATACCTTGGGCCGCAAGGGCAGGAAGGGAGCGCCAAAACAGGTGGAAAAATTCGGTTGCGGTTCTTTGATGCCCGCCTCAGTCCCGGCAACTTTGGCAGTGTAGCCGGAGAGGAAGTGATACATGGCCTGATCAGAATTAAGTTTGGAAATTGGAGGGAGCACGCCGAATGCATCTGCAGTGAGGAAGATTACCGTCTTAGGATGTTTGCCCACGCCGGGAATCACTGCCCCATCAATGTAATCTATGGGATAGGCGCACCGGGTATTTTCCGTCCGGCTGTCATCGTTGTAATCGGGGGTGTGGGTAACAGGATCAAGGGTGACGTTTTCCAGCACCGCTCCGAACCGGATAGCGTTCCAAATCTGCGGCTCGTTTTCTTTGGAGAGCTTGATGCACTTGGCGTAGCAGCCACCTTCGAAATTGAAGATGCCGTCGGGACTCCACCCGTGCTCATCGTCACCGATCAGCCTGCGCCCGGGATCTGCGGAAAGCGTGGTTTTGCCTGTACCGGAGAGCCCAAAGAACAACGCCGTATCGCCGGTGCTGCCCACGTTGGCGGAGCAGTGCATGGGAAACACGCTACGTTCCGGCAGCAGGAAATTCATCACGCCGAAAATGGATTTCTTCATCTCCCCGGCATATTTCGTTCCGCCGATCAGGATGATCCTGCGCGTGAAATTAACAATGATGAAGGCTTCCGAACGGGTGCCGTCCCGCTGCGGATCGGCCTGAAATTCGGGGGCCGAAACAATGGTGAATTCCGGCTCGTACCCCTTCATCTCTTCGCTGGTAGGACGCACAAACAGCGCCCGAACGAACAGGTTATGCCAGGCATATTGGTTGATGACCCGCACCGGCAACCGGTACCTGGGATCGGCCCCGGCGTAGAGGTCCTGGATGTACAGATCGCGGCCCCGCAGGAATTCCGCCACGCGCTCAAAGAGCGAATCAAATCGGTCAGGATCGAATGCAAAATTCGAATCTCCCCAATTCACCTTGTCGGTGGTAATACCATCCTTCACGGTAAATTTGTCTTTGGGGGTACGACCGGTGTATTTGCCCGTATAGGCCACCAGCGCGCCATTGTCGGCGAGCAGGCCCTCATCCCGGCGAATAGCGTGCTCGACGAGCGGGCCGGAGCGCAAATTGCGATAGATTTTACTTGTCTTAAGAAGCGATTCCAATATAGCCGTTGTGTCCAGTACCGATGTAGCTGACATGATTTAGGATCTCCTGTTTCCAAAACCCTGGCGCGCCCGGCAAGGAATGGCGCAGGTAAGGGGTATTGGTGCAAACTGGCGGCGCTAGGCCGTTTTTACTAGTGCATCTTGCGGCGCGCCAACTTCATTAAGCACTGCATTTAAATGGGTGAGGGCTTCATCCACCGTAAGCGTGTACATTTCGCGCCCGTGTTCATAATTGCCGGTCTCTATCGCAGATTTCAGGTAATGGCCGGCAATCTGAATCGCGAGAGGGTCGGTGATGACACGTCCCGTCCGCTTGTTGTACTCCACCCAGGTTGGATGCGGCAACGCAATCCATACTGGATGCCCATTGACCACAAATTTGATGTCTACGGCATCCGCATGGCGGGTAGCGATGGCCACAATCAGCGCCTGATACAGGCAATGAAGTTTATGCGTGGTCCAGCGGTCGATGGCGTGAAAGTCTTCGTACATTCCTGTAAAAATGATATCGGAGACCGGCCAGAGCGGCAAGTAACCTCTCAAAATCTCTCAAATGGGTATCAAAATGAAAAATATGAAGGCGGTTTGGATTTCACGACCTGGAGGCCCGGAAGTACTGCAGATCCGGGATGTTCCGCGACCTGAGGCGATCGCAGATCAGGTGCTGGTGCGGGTCCGGACATCCGCGTTGAACCGGGCCGATTTGTTACAGCGACAGGGCCGATACCCTGCTCCCCCCGGATTCCCACAGGAAATCCCCGGCATGGAATTTGCCGGCGAGGTGGCTGAAGCAGGCCCGCTGGTGACCATGTGGAAGCCCGGCCAGCGCGTCTTTGGTTTGACGGGTGGCGGGGCACAGGCCGAGTATCTGGCCATTCAGGAGCGCCTTCTAGCCGAAATCCCAGAGAATCTCAGCTGGGCGGAGGCGGGCGCCATTCCCGAAGTCTTCATTACCGTCCATGATGCTCTTTGGAAGCAGGCGGAGCTTCGTCCCGGAGAAACTGTGCTGATCCATTCGGTTGGCAGCGGCGTGGGGCTGGCAGCAGTGCAACTGGTGCGCACCATCCAGGCTGTTCCTTTTGGTACCTCGCGCACAGCCGACAAAATTGAGCGAGCCAGGAAACTCGGCCTGGAAGCCGGCCTGGCGATCAGCGATAACTTTGATGAACTGGTTTCCGCAGCCGAGAAATGGACCGCAGGCAAGGGGATCAATGTGGTGCTGGACCTGGTAGGCGGTCCGTATATAAAGACCAGTCAAAAGCTAATGGCTGCGAAGGGAAGAATCCTCCTGGTGGGAACGGTCGCCGGCGGGGCCTACGAACTGGATTCCCGTTTTGTGATGGGCAAGCGCCTCCAAATACGGGGTACTGTGCTGCGGGCCCGCAGCCTGGAAGAAAAGATTCAGGTCACGCAAG
>DATMMY010000118.1:0-7478 GCA_035569515.1 Candidatus Solibacter sp.
CAGCACAGCCTGTAGTTGCTGGATAGCCTCGGAATAACGCCGCTTCAGGAAGAGAATGCGGCCTAAGTCGTTCAGTGCAACGCGGTCCCGTGGAAACTGCGACAAGACAGTGCGCAAGTGTTCAGCTGCGCCGTCATAGTCTCCGTCGTTCCGCAGCACCTTGGCATAGAAGAAATTGGCCCTGGCCAACTGGGGTTTAAGGGCAAGCGCCTGTTTCAGCACGGTGCGGGCCCGCTCCATGTCCCCTTCCTGAATCGCAGCGCGTCCAATGTTGACCCAGCCATCGGGGTTTTTTGGGTCCATCTGGGTGATTTTCTCGAAAGCGGCCTGAGCGTTCTTTAGATCGCCCTGCAGTAAAAGACCGATCCCATAATCATTCCAGCGGGTCCATTCTTTATCTTGCAAAACGACTTTGGGTGCAGGCGGAGGCGCGGTGTGGTCGACTACCTGCAACGTCACTTCATCGTCGGCCAGCGAAACAGTTGGAAGGTCAGGGATGCGCTTCTCTTTGGCCGAAACATCCTGGGTGCTGCCGGTAAAGACCATGCGCCGATCATCAAAATTGCGAGTCACTTCCGCTTTGGGTTGGTTGGGGTCCGGTATTCCGGCAAACGAGAACTGCGTGTTCCACCAGGCAAACTTGCGGTAGCACATGCGCGCGTGGAGTTTGATTGTGTTGCCGGCGTTCTTGGGTATCTCCAGCCGGTAGTGGACGGTATCCGCCGCGCCCGGAGGAATCAGACGCACGTAAATGACGGCGCGATTGGCCCAGGCGTTCCGTTTGTTGATGGGATGTCCATGGGCGTCCACTTGCAGGGCTCGATAAAAATGTGCTCCCTTCTCTACAGGTCCCTTGCCGTTATCTTCGACCTGACCGCTCCAGAAGATGGTTTGACCTCGATCATCAGTGGCTTTCAATTCGAGCCAAGTGTCATATGCATCCACGGTTCCGCCTGGGAAGAAATGTCCGACGGTGCGGGTGCGGGCTACCACGTCAACGCGCACTGTGTCTCCTCGCCGGACTACAGGCTGCACTCGGTTGAGCGGCGCGGTCACTGGCAAGGCTTCTCCGCCGCCAGCAGTGATCTTGGTCTCGGCCTCCTCGCCTACACCAAAGCTGGTGGAGAAGTCGCTTTGCGACCACGCGGCGCTCTTGCTCAGCGGACGGGCGGGAGTGATTGCGAAAATGTCAACGCTTACAGTTTTATTCTTGAGGAAGTCTTCGGTAATTTTCAGTTGCTCAGGGTCCTGGTTGACTACCGGCAGGGCGGTGTTAGCTGCCGGGAAGCGGTGCGAGTGGATCATGCCGTTAACATTGCCGGCATCCTGAGAGTGCTGCAGTGGCATATGGCAATCGGCGCATTGCTGCGACTTGGGCGGATAATAGAAGGAGCGCGCACCGTAGCCCGAAACTCCGCTGGCTTGCCAATTATCGTACTCGTTGAATCCCCGGAACCAGCGATAGTTATTGACCGGAACGTCAAGATGCACTTTGTGACAGCTAGAGCAAAACTCGGCCGTCTGTGTCCTCATAAACGGCTTGATGAAGGCGCGCCGGTGCGGTTCGGGATTCAGATAGGTCAAGAAGTCATGCATCGCCCGGACAACCGGATTTTTGCTGGCGGCCAGCTCATGCATTTTGGGATATTCCAGGAAAAAATCTCCCTGGCCCATGGTGCTCTTTACCTGAACAATGGAGTGACACATCATGCAGCCAAGGCCCGCCTGCGCTTCCGGCCGATGGACAATCTGCTTGATGGGCGTATCCATTAAACCACTGTAAAGCACCGCAGGGTCATGGCAACCGCCACACCACTTGGAAGCTTTGGTGCCCGCCACTTCCTGCATATACTCAATACTTTTTCGGTACCACTGGTTGTTGAAAGAAGAAAAGTGGTGGACGGAGCTGTACCACTGGTTGTAAACGTCGGCATGGCAACGCTTACAACTATCCGATTCCATGAAGAACTTACTTGGTATGTGCCCGCCGTTCACGACTTGGGCAGAGCTTGGAAAAAATGGGCCTTGAGGGCCGTCGCCTTCGGCATCCATAGTGAGAGGTGCAATGGAAGGGTTCTTGATGACGTGGCTTGATTTCCAGCGGCCCTCACGCAAAGACCACGAGGAACCTGCAATGGCGACCGCTAATAAGGCGAATACTGCGATCCCCGCTCTGCGCAGGGATGCCGTCCCGATTGTGGGCGAGAGGTAGATTGCTACGCCATTCGCAGCCAGAAATATCAACGCAACCAGCGAGAGAGCAATATGCGCATACATCCACTTCAATTCCGATCGCGTGGTTCCCAGGTATATCAACGCTACTCCCATAACGCCCCCCAACGTGAGCAGGAGCCATCCGAGCTTTGCGCTTAACGCAATCCCTTTCAGATAACGAAAGCAAAATCTCAAGAGGCAGAATGCGGCCACCAGGCCGGTTGCTGTGTGCAGCAGGACCACTGCCTCATAAATCAAAGTTGGGGAAGGGAAGGCGTAGAGATAAATCGCTGAGACAAACAGTATCAGCACGAGCGATACGATGAATCTGCGGAAGTCCAACTTGATCTTTTTGAACATAGACGTATGAAAAGGAGGCTATGGCCGTAAAGTTTGAGGGCAAACACCTCAGTGAAGGCCAGACCCACTGGGTGCACCTCTGTAAAGAGGGTTCGCTCCTTAGTTGAGACAGAGATGGCATGAAAATTTGCGCCCCTCAAGCTTGCCCGAAGGGCCTGCGAGGATCGTCAAAACCCGGAGTGCAACCTCGCGCAGAGAGCAGCGCACTGAGCCGCAACCAAAACCCAAAACCTTTGAAACACAGAGCAGCATAGCCGCAACCAAAAACGAAAATCTTTGAAACACGGAGGAACCCTTCGCTCTGCTCAAGGGCAGGCATCGGAAGCGGAGGAAAAGAAGTAGGAACCCCAAAACCATTAACCACACATTCGCTAAGGCTCAGTGCGCACTATCCTTGCAAAGATGCTCGTTTCCCTTGTCTCTTAGCCAAGGTGATTTTGGGAGCCGTCATTGAACGGTGCAAGCTCCTTCTGAATTGAAGGGAAGATACAAAGGATGATAAGTAACACGTCGGGAAATACCCCCGTGTGGGCGGAAGATTCAGGGGGCGCGGAGCGTTATCCTTCTCTGCAAGCCGACTCCTGTGCTGATGTTTGCGTGATCGGCGCTGGAATTGTGGGACTCAGCACGGCTTACATGCTGGTACGCGAAGGTAAGCAGGTCATCGTACTCGATGACGGTGCCATTGGCAGTGGGGAGACCGGACGCACCACCGCGCATCTTTCCAATGCGCTCGATGATCGCTACTACGAACTCGAACGACTGCACGGCGCGGATGGAGCACAACTCGCAGCGCAAAGCCACACTGCGGCCATTGATACGATCGAGGCAATTCTCAAAGATGAGAACATTTCATGTGACTTTGCCAGGCTGGACGGATTTCTCTTTGCTCCTCCAATGGAAGATTGCAGCGAACTGGAAGAAGAATGGCACGCGGCCCGGCGCGCGGGCATTTGCGTGGAATGGGCACCCCGAGCCCCCATCGAGCATTTTGACACTGGGCTATGTCTCCGTTTTCCTCGGCAAGGCCAGTTTCATCCCTTGAAATACCTTCGGGGGTTAGCGCAAGCTATAGAGCGTCGCGGCGGCAAGATTTTCACCGCAGCCCACGCTCAGGATGTTCACGCCGGCTCTCCTGCGCGGGTGCAAATCAGCCACGGACCACAAGTGCTGGCCAATGCCGTGGTGATTGCCACCAATGCACCCATCTCTGAGACTTACGGTCTCTACACGGCCAATGCACCTTACCGGACTTACGCGATCGCCGTGCGCGTGCGGCGAGGAGCAGTCGTGCGCGCGCTTTACTGGGACACGCCTGATCCTTATCACTATGTCCGCCTGCAAAGCAGCGAAGAGCATGATACCGACCTGCTCATTGTGGGAGGCGAAGACCATAAGACCGGCCAGGCGGACAATTTTGAAGAGCGTTTTGAGCGGCTTGAAGCCTGGACGCGCGAGCGGTTTCCGAAATTCGATTCTGTTGCCTTCCGCTGGTCAGGCCAGGTCATGGAGCCGGTGGATGGACTGGCTTTCATCGGGCCGCATCCACTCGACAGGCAAAATATTTATATAGCGTCAGGCGATTCCGGCCACGGCATGACGCACGGAACGATTGCCGGACTTGTTCTGCGGGACCTCATCATGGGGCGTAACAACCCCTGGGCAAAACTCTACGATCCATCGCGCATCACCTTGCGGGCGTTTACAGAACTGGCCAGAGAAAACATCAACGTCGGATCGCAACTTACCGACTGGGTAAAAGACCCGGATGTGGATTCGCTTGACCAGATCGCTCCAGGCCAGGGAGCGACCATACAGAGTGGATGGATGAAGGTGGCGGTTTACCGAGATGATCGCGGCGAGTATCACCGGCGCTCGGCGGTGTGTCCTCACCTGGGGTGTATTGTTTCCTGGAATTCAACCGAGAAGAGTTGGGACTGTCCCTGTCATGGCTCCAGGTTTGATCCTTATGGCATTGTGATCAACGGACCAGCAAACAACAATCTCGACGTACCCGAAGACAATCGGGCGCTGCTGAATGCGGCCGCGCTGCTGCTGGAAAGCTCTGCTTCGCTCAGCACCAATTTCTTGGGGAAACTGCTTGGCATGGGAATTCGGATGAAGTGAGATGGTTCACAACTATGGAAGAAATATTATTTAAAGTCATTCTTCAATTGACATTGATCATCGTCACGGCAAGGATTTTCGCCGCGCTGTTCAAGCGGGCCGGTCAGCCAGGCGTATGCGGAGAAATAGCTGCAGGACTGATACTTGGTCCTTCGCTGTTCGGGAAGTTCTTTCCTCATCTGTTTCAGCGAGTGTTTGATCCCTCCGTCGGGAACATCCTCACAGTTATTAGCCAGATCGGGCTGGTGCTGCTGCTTTTCCTGATCGGAATGGAGTTTGAGTTCAGCCACTTGCGCAGTCATGGGCGCAAGGCGATAGGCATTTCCCTGGCCGGCATCATTCTGCCGTTTGGATGTGGACTCCTGTTGGCGCGATATATTTATCCGTTCGTGGCAAAAGACATTTCGTCCGTCGGCTTTTGCCTTTTCACCGCGACCGCAATGTCCATCACCGCTCTGCCTACGCTTGGACGCATCCTGATTGAGTTCAATCTGAACCGTACGCACATCGGTGTAACAGCCATTACAGCAGCGGCTCTGGACGACGCTGCAGGCTGGATCATTCTGGCCACGATCAATGCCATTGTCCGGTCTAATTTCCATTTTGCACTCGCGGCGAAGATGCTGGTCGAAACGCTTGCCTTTGGTGCGTTTCTGCTGCTGGCCGTGCGTCCTCTGCTGAAACGCTGGACGCGTCACATCATGTCCGTAGAGGGTCCCCAAATCTCATTCACAACATTGGCGATTGTGCTGGCCCTGGTCTTTGGAGCGGCTATGGTCACCAATCTGATTGGCATCTTCTCCATTTTTGGGGCGTTCATGATGGGCGCGCTGCTTTTTGATCAGGATGAGTTCCGCCGGGCGGTGGCCCTGCGGCTGCGCGATTTCGTTTACGTTTTCTTTGTTCCTGTCTTCTTTATGCATACCGGCCTGCGGACCGACATCGGCGCCATGACCAGTCCGATGCTGTGGCAACTGTGTGCACTGGTCATCGTGGTAGCCATTGCCGCTAAAGGTGGAGGGTGCATGCTGGCGGCCCACTGGAGTGGTTTCTCCTGGAGAGATGCAGCTTCAATGGGAACATTCATGAATACGCGCGGCTTGATGGAACTTGTCGTGCTCAACGTTGGCTATGACCTGGGCGTGATTCCCAAGAGCATGTTCTTCATACTGACCATGATGGCTGTGGTAACCACCTACATGACCGCCCCCTTGCTGCGGAGGCTGCTCAGTACTGCACAATACAATTTTGGCAGCGAAGGAGTATTGCAGGGAGCCCCCGTGAATGCCGAGATGCAGGCGCGCGCAAGATAGCACGAGCAAACCTTAACCGTGGATTATGTGGATACGCGCGGATTTGGAGAACTTAGTCAGAGCTGGCGCCGGCGTAGATCGTCGAGGGCATTGTCTTTTTTTGGTTGTCCATGGGCCGTGAGGTTCGGAATTGCCGGATGAACTCGGCGCCTAGCTTGGCCAGACCAGGATCGCGCGTGGGGTCGAGGTTGCGGCACTCATGGGCCATGGCTTCCGGATCGAAGCTAAGACTTGCGATCTTTACCGATTCGACGAACTGTTTATTGGTGAGCAATTCCTCGTCACTCAGCACCACCGAATAGACATAGACCGCGATAAAGCGGGCGAGGTTTTCGATGTTAGCCATGGAATGGCGCAGGGTCTTAATGCACTCGCGTGCGGAAAGACCAACTTTGTAGAACAGCTCTTCAGACTTTTTCAAAGGTTCAAGGCCGGTGAAATCGAACAGATCCGGCTCCCGAGGGGCAACAGGCTGATTTTTTTTCCAGCGATAGTAGGAGGTAATGAAGCCCTGCACGCTGTTGTTCAATGCGCCCAGTTTAGCAAACAGATCGAGGTAGGGGACCACGAAGGCCGTATCCGTGAACAGTTGGTTGACGAAAGGAAAAACATAGAACGTGAAATAGATGGTCAGCTCCCAGCCGTACTTCATTACAAAGCATTCGTGATCTCCCAGCACCTCATAGCTTACGGCGTAGCTGGGAACATAGGCTTCATAGAGGCCCCACATCAGCAGTTCATAGAGACGTGTCTTGATGGCGAGGACACCTTCTTCCTGAGTCAGGATAGCGTCGGTGATCAGGGTATTGTAGAGCGCGATCAGATCGCCGCCTGGACTGTAGAGGGGGTCGGTGAAGCGTCCGGCTTCTCCGGCCAAGGCCCAGCGTTCGGCGCTGATGGTCTGCTTGCAATCATAGGAGAAGTTGCGAATCATGCCCTCGTCCACAATCTTCAGTTTGGAAAGATCGCGTCCGAAGAGAGGATGCCGCTTGCAGACCCAGGCAATCACCTTTTCGGGTGAGTTCACTTCATCTTCATTCACTTTTGCACGGTCATAGACCAAGCCAAGACTCGTCTTGCCCTGGAGCGGGATCACCCAGAACCAATAGCCTTCACCGCAGAAGTGGTTGGTGGCCAGCCACGCGGGAATATGTCCCAGCTTGCGGCGGTTCTTGTGCAGCAGGCTTTGGGTGTGCGACAGCTCGGTCAATTTTTCAATATTCAACAAGCCGTCCACCCAGAAGAACACAGAGCCGTGCCGGATGGGGTTCGGCTTTGTGAGTTCCAGGCGGCGAGCGAGGAACTTGGCGCGTCCCGTAGTATCCACCACCCAAGTGGCCTGGAGTTCAACCTTACGGCCTTCGGTTTCAAAAGTCGCAGTATGCGGGACGGACCCTGAAGAAAGAGAGACATCAAGGTTAGAGACGTTTGCCTGAAAGCGGAACTTTGGGTCCTGAAGGTTGA
>DATMMY010000119.1:0-5976 GCA_035569515.1 Candidatus Solibacter sp.
AATTGGCAAATAGCAGTTAGTATTCAGCCCTTTCAGTTCCTGCCTACCGCAAGAGCTTTTCTTCTTTTCGAGTAGCCATAGAGTATCCATGGAGTATCCAAAAGGGGTGGGGGTACTACTTAGTTATTATTCTTTCGTACCTTGAATGCTCGGCTTCGCCCTCGCGACCCCGATGCTGCCCTGAATTGTCAAAGAACACGCTGGCGTCCTCGCGTGGCGACGCATCAGGAGCGTAGCCTAAGCGTCAGTCGTGTCGCAACATTTGGGGGTAAATTCGCACTGCTCGGCAAGAGTCGCGGATGGACTCCGAACGTATGGGAAGACGCAATCACAACGCAAGGTCCCTCACGCCTACTACGCGCCCTGAAGAGAACGCGCGCTCCGTTGACGGCGTTCGGGATGACGAATTCGTTTTTAGAGAGAGCTTCTGGTTCACGCAACCGTTCCCGAGGCATGGTTGGGGCTGTTACGAAGCAGCCACTGGTATGTCGAATGTAGAACAGCTCTACAGAATTGGAGTTGCAGATTGGGAGGTCAGGACCCATCCACCTTTTAATTCTTGCCATACGGAGATGACGCGGAGGCCCTTTGCGGGAATTGATTGGTTCGCATCTGTTGCATTGAAGTGCAGAACATAGGTCGCAACCATGTCCGCACCGTTGGGTTGGGTGTTGACTTCTCCCAGGGAGAAGTCCTGGACCTGGGCTTTCTTCCAGTACTCCATCCATGTGGCGTGATCCAAAGTTTCGCCCCGAGGGCCGACGCCAACGAACACGGCAGCAAGATGACGTTCCACCTGAGGCCAATCCTTATCACGGATGGCCTTCCACATCAGACGCTCCAGGTGTTCGGTGGCCGTGGCACTTGTCCAGTCTGGATTTTTTGGTTGGTTCCAGGCGGAACATCCGGACAAAATCAGCGAGATCAGGAGGGCTGAAACCAGAAGCTGGCGCATGACTCTGGATTTTAGCAATAAAAAGGCCGCTACGAGAGCGGCCTTTAGAGCTGGTTCGGTTTGGCGCTTAGTCGCCGAAGACTTCTTCTTTTTTGGCTTCAACGGCTTTGGGAGCGGCGGGTGCGATTGAGGTAATTGGAATGAATCCGCCTTCGGGCTGGGGCTCTTTCAGGATGTGCTCGCGATAGAGCTTCTCCATCCGGGCATCTTCCGCAGTCTTCTTCAGCTTCTCGTCGCGGGCGCGCAGCTTCTCTTCACGGGCGGTCTTGGCGATGCCCAGATCGTCAAGGGTAGTATTGCGGCCTGCGTGAACGTGCTCATCATTCAGGCGAAGCTTATGGCTGGCCTCAGTCAGACCAACGGCTTTGCCTCCGGCAAAGATCTCATGGCGGCCGTGCTCCTCATACCACTTGGTAAGAGTAGCGGTCATATGCATTTTTTCAATGATGTTCCGCCATCCCACGCCGGTATTGTAGGCGCAGAAGCTGATCTCGCCCTCCTGGGTCGCGTAGGGGATGATGCATTGCTCGGTGCGGCGGAAGTCGTAGTTATAGAGGTCCTGGAACCACATGCCAGCGATAAAGAGGAAGTTCCAACGATCAGTCCGGCGCTTCTCGATATCATCCTTGGTCCGCTCGCCGGCGACGCTACCGTATTTCTTATGGGTATTTCCAGTAGCTCCAAAGGTCTTGTCAAATTTCTTGAGCAGGTCCCCCAGCTTGAAGTGAGTGGGCGATTGGAATGGATCGTAATTCCGCATGACAGCCAACGCCATTCCCACAACGGAGAGGAACCGGCCGCGAGCAGCGTCATTGACGCGGGCCACATCTCTGGCCAGACGATCGCCATTGAGGAAGGCTGTAACCGGCACTGCTTCTTTGGTTTCTTTATCAATCATTACGGCCATGCCTACACCGCAGTTGGGGTGGCATCCGCAGCTTAACTGGCCCCACTCGGCTGTGGGACCGTGGGTCAGATCAGCCCAATCGGAGAAGGTCGACATGAACGAGATCGGGAACCAATCGCGGGACGGCTCACCCAGGCCGGTCTGGTTCTTTACGTCATGGGCAAGATGGCTGAGGGTGTAACGCTGAGCCACGCGGCGGTCATCGGTGATCTCTTCATCGCGCCCGGTGAAGGAAACCGGCTGGAAGCTCAGGAAGCTGATGGTCTTGGGATTGTCGAGAGCAAATTGAATGATGCGCCCAACCTGCTCATTGTTGATGCTGTTGATAATCGTCGTGACTGGGACGATGTCGACACCAGCGTCATGCAGGTTGTGAATGGCCCGCAGCTTTACATCGAACAGATTGCCGACCTGGCGATGCGAGTTGGCGGCGTTGCCGATGCCATCAAACTGCAGGTAGGCGTAACGAAGGCCGGCTTCCGCAGCCTGGCGGCAGAACTCAGGCGACTTCGCGAATTCAATACCGTTGGTCGCGGCCTGCACTGAGTTGTAACCAACCTGACGGGCATAACGGACAGCGTCCAGGAAGTAAGGCGAAAGCGTGGGCTCACCACCGGAGAACTGGACCGACATCTGGCGCCGGGGCTTGATGGAGATGGCATTATCGAGCAGAGTCTTGATCTCGTCCCAGGTAAGCTCATGCACAAATCCGACCTGGTTGGCGTCCATAAAGCAGGGATCGCACATCATGTTGCAGCGGTTGGTCAGGTCGATGGTGAGCACCGATCCGCGGCCATGCTTTACCGTACTGGTACCGTGGTGGTGCAGCTTCTCATCGTTGTGAGCAGCAATGTCGCGGCCGGGGAAGACCTCTTCAAGATGCCGGAAGAAATCGGTATCCATGGCCATTACGTCTTCGAAGTGGCCGTGGATGGGGCAATCCTTCACCATCAGGATCTTGCCGTCACGCTCCACGATCTGGGCCTTGATCTCGCCGATCTTCTCGTTCATCAGAACTTCATGAGGCAGCTTGCCATCCAGAATCTGCTGGCGGATCTGCGGAACGCACTTGGGACAAAGAGAGTCCGTACTGCGGGGCCAGCCCAGCGGAGGCTTGGTTTTTTCCCAGGACTTCAAGAGAGGCTTTTCAGACCATTTAGGAGTAAACGAAGGGTTAGGACGGATACTGTTCAGCTTTGAAAAAACCGCCCACGCACCTCTAGCGGCAACCGTAAGAACTTTTTCGGCATACTTGACTGGCTTATGCATCGTCTTTTGCCTTCTCCTTGCGCTCTAATTAGCGCTGGTGATTACTCTTATCATAAAATTTAAAACAAGATAGTAACTCAAAAGTATCTTATCCATGGACCTGGGCAGTACTAAGCGGGAATCTCTGAATGGTAACAAAGCGAGGTTCAGCAGCACGATCGAGCATTGAACGGCAACCACAAATTCCACCTAAGTTATTGGATTTAAAGAGATTGCGGTGAATGAATCGGCATTCAGCAGTCAGCAATCGGCACTCAGCCAGCGGGAAAAGTCTGCGCTGATTGTTTGGGCTCTCCATTTCTTGAACTTCAAGGACCTCCTCGATTAATTGGGTTTGTCAAAGAGGCAAGGAAAACCATATATGTCGTCCCTACAGGACTTATTTGCGTTTTGAACAATCCCAGCACTTACATGCTGGGCTCAATAATGGCACCCCTCCGGG
This sequence comes from Candidatus Solibacter sp., assembly GCA_035569515.1. Classification (GTDB taxonomy): domain Bacteria; phylum Acidobacteriota; class Terriglobia; order Terriglobales; family Acidobacteriaceae; genus Angelobacter. The sequence goes on from DATMMY010000119.1 coordinate 3,574, forward strand.
GCTTGGATCAGCTACCAAGAACTTCCAAAGCTATCGTCGTTTCAAAATCCAGTCTGCCATCTTTTCGAGCGCGATGGGTGAAATGGTTTCTTCGATTCCGGCGTATTCGCTGGGCGCTCCGGTTTTGGCGGTCTGGAAAAGATGGTTCAGGCCCGGCAGCTCGTCCACTTCAAAGTCCTTGTTGCCACCAGCTTCAAGAGCTTTCCGTATGGCGGGCAGGTTCTGCCTGGGCGGAACCTGCAGATCTCTTTCTCCATTAATCGCAAGCACCGGGCATTTAACTTTTGTAAGCGCAGGGGCCGGATCGTAGGTAATGAAATAGCGGACCCAAGGCAAAGTGACCTGTTTAATCGCCGCTCCAAGCTGCGCTTGTGGAACTTTTCCGGCAAGCTTTTCCCGCAGTTTTTTATCCAATTCGGCTTCGTCCTTCTCCTTTATTACCAGGGCCAGGATTTCCCTCTCCTCGGCGGCATCTTTCTCCGCTTGCTCGTGACTTTTGCCGGCAGCCTCCTCAATCAACTTCAATTGCTCGGCGATGATCGCGTCACCAGGCACACCGGAACCGGCCATCATCACGATGAAAGCCACATCAGAATTGCGCGCCGCAACCATGGGCGCGATGACTCCGCCTTCACTATGGCCAATGAGTCCGATTTTGTGGTGATCAATTTCCGGGCGAGTCTTGAGATAAGAGATTCCAGCTTCCGCATCGGTGGCAAAATCGGCAGTCGTAGCCGTCTCGAAGTTTCCTGTGGACTTCCCGATGCCACGATCATCGGCGCGCAGCACAGCAATGCCTTTTCGGGTGAGATAGTCGGACAAGACGAGGAACGGGCGATGGCCCAGCAAGGCCTCGTCGCGGTCCTGCGGTCCTGATCCGGTAATCAGCAGCACCGCGGTAAATGGCCCCTTCCCGGATGGAATTGTGAGAGTGGCTGCGAGTTCTACTCCCTGAGTTTTGTTTTGATAGGTGAGGTCCTCCTCACGGTACGGAAACGGTCTCACCGGGTCTTGCGGGTGGCGAACTGACAGCCCAGCCGTGCTCTTGATCCGCTTGAGCGTTAACGGTGAACTCCCGCGTCCCTGGGTCCAGGCGCCTTCCATCGTCGTAAGATCTTTATCGATCTTGCCTTCGAAACCGCCGGCGATCTGCTTTAACTCCATCTTGATAGCCGCACCATTCCGGGTGACACTTGTCACGGGTATGCCGTTTGCATTTTGATCAGGGCTGTCCAGAGTGGCGGTCAGGCCATCCGCAGTGTTGGTGATATGAAACACCAGCCGCAGCTTCATTCCGGTGAACTCAAGGGTGCCCAGCCAGTGGCCATCAATGTCAGAGGGTTTGGCCGGCTTATGTTCCGCTTTTATAGGATTGGCTGTCCGCTTGAATTCGAGAGGCAGAGGCTCGCCTTGCGTCCAGGTGCCCGCAATGACTGTCCCTTCGCTGTTGACTCTGCCCTTATAACTGCCGCGTACCGCCTCGACGGTAAAATCCAGATGTGCCTCTTTCAGCGACATGGACGACACAGGTATACCGTTGGCCGCTTGATCGATGCTGTCTAAAGTGGCGGTGAAGACGCCGTTGTCGCCTTTGGCGATATGCAGCACAAGCCGCAGTTCCGCGGGGCCCAGTTTGAGCGTGCCCTGCCAATCGCCAACAATATTCTGCGCGTGGGCGGCGCTGGCAGCAGTGACAAGAGCAACCAACATTAAGAGCTTTCTGGTAAACATCTGGTTATGCCCCCTGCCACAAATCACAAACGGCACTGAAAACTCGCCATGACTGCAAGGCCTGGCCGCTCTACGCTCCAGGCAGCATTTTGTGGCACACCTAAAGAGTACATCGCCAGGACCACAAGTCCACAAGAAACAAATGCCTCTGTGTGCTCCCTATAGCCTTTTAGGAACTACTGTCTCCTCGAAAATTCCTCTGCCCTCGGCCACCGGGCTGAAGTCCCTGATCTCGTGGTGGCATTAACACGGGCCTAAAGCAGTTCCAGAGTTGGTGTAGCCCGCCAGCCTTTTGCACCTGGGCTGAAAGCCCCTTGTGTATGTACTCCAAAACACGGCCCTAAAGGGCCGTTCTTCCACCTGTGTTCGGGATACAGCAACTGTGGAAATGCTCTAAGAGGCCCCGTCCTTCCACCTTTCTCAGGAGACAGTATTTCCTAAACCGGCCTAAGGAGGAACGAGGCTTCCAAGTGCCACGAGACCTGGCACGTTTTCGCCGGTGTTAGAATCGACTCCGTGGAGCCTATACGTACCGGCCTGCAGCGCATCATGAGCGATTTTCTGCGGACTCAACCAGCGGAAGAAGCTGCGGTGCTTGCCTGGCCGCTGGTTTGTGGAGCAGAGGTGGCGTCACGCACTAAGGCTGTCAAATTCGAGGACGGTTGTCTGACC
>DATMMY010000120.1:0-5690 GCA_035569515.1 Candidatus Solibacter sp.
CTGCCATCGACGAAAAGTTTCCTCGCGGTCCTCGTTTCGGTTAGCTGATCGTCGAAGCGGCGTTCCCGGCGGAGCATGGAGTATTTCGGCGCCTCAATCCAAACGCGGAAAGCTGGCCATCGCCACCAGACCAGGAGCAGGGCGAGCATAATGGCTGAAATTAAGATCACAATTAGGTTAATCATTGTCCTGAGTTCTCCTGCGGCGGGCCATAGAGAGAGCGCACGAATTCGACCAGAGCGCGCCGTTGATCGGCGTTGAGGCGGGTCTGCCACGGCGGCATTGCCGTTCCTGGCACGCCATTTTCCAAAACCTGCCAGGCGCGTTCTTGTGTAGGCTTCTCAAGGTGAAAATTTGTCGGTGGTGGAGCAAGGGCTCCTGCTGCCGGTCCGTTGCCCTTTCCCTCGTCGCCGTGACAACTGGCGCAGTTGATTGCAAACAGGGATTTGCCCTCGTTCAGACTCGCAGCTTCTTGCGTTGATGGTGCGGCACTTGGAAGGTGCAAGCTATGGATGTAGGCAACAAGAGCACGCAAATCTTCGGTGGGCAACTGGCGCCAGGGCGGCATCGCGGCCCCTTCGACTCCGTTCCACAGCACACTGCTCAATCGTTCATCGGAGAAGCGCGCGGCAGTCAGGTCTGCCGGTTTCGGCAATAGGCTCGCGGAAGCTTTGCCATCGCCCTTTCCGGCGGAGCCGTGACACGAGGCACAATTCGCGGCGAAGAGGGTTCCACCGCGGTTTACTTCTTCCTGTAAGTCGTCCGGATCTGATGCAGGATGCAGAAGGGGTGCGCTGAGGCTTGAGCCTCCCATCATGGGAATCGGAACGGTGGGAGGAGTGGCCCTGGCTGAGGGATCGCTCGCCATTGCCATATCCCCTGTCTCGGACCGGACGCTTGACGCTAACGTCTGCCGGTCAAAACCGGAAAGTTGTCGAGCGCGTCCAAGAGATTGGATGTAGGCCAGCAAGTCCAAACCATGCTGTGTGGGATGACTGGGACCGCCATCAAACAGCCAGGGATACGGAGGCATGACGGAATCCCGAACCACCAGCCGAGGATTATAGAGATGAGTGAGTTGCCAGTCGCTGGAATGAAGGTCGAATTCGCGCGATAGATCCGGCCCGATGCGGCGAGTGCCCCAAAGCTGCGGGTAGTCATATTTGGTCTCCCATGATTCGGTCGGCGTGCCGAAACGGCGCACGTCCGCCGCGAGAGACCGAATCTGCTGCGTGTGGCAGTAGGCGCATCCTTCGCGTCCATAGATAACTCTGCCCCTTTGTTCGGAGGCGGCGAGTGCCGGCATGGTGACTGGAGCCACCTGTTTGATTTTATCTTCCATCTCTTTTCCAGGAAGGACCGCAAGAACAAGAAACGAAAGCGCGAAGAACCCTACACCTGCACCGAAGGCGACGACATGCGCATAGCTGAGCCAACCGGTGGAACTGAGTTTGGGTAAAGCCGGCGAGACATTCTCGGGTGCGACGATGTCTTCCGAATCCACGCGACTGGTCCCGGACGCGGTGGCCTCTGATAACCTTGCACCCGTAACGAGAGAAATCCAGAAAAGAACAAAGCCCGTGAGAACAGTGAGTCCCGAGAGTGTACGCACGAGCCAGTAGCTTCCGACCACCCGGACAGAATCGATCCACGGCGCGCTCGACTGCCAGACCTGAGCCTCTACCAGGCCGGCAATCGTGAGATCTGCGACCATCAGCGTCAGGCCCGCTGCAAGAAGCCAGAACGACCAATTCATCAGACGCTCGTTGTAGCGGGTTCCGGGGATGCGTTGCCACAAATGGGCAATGCCGCCGAGCGAGATGAAACTTGCAAAACCGATCATTGCCAAGTGCGAGTGGCCGATGACCCAGTCCGTAAAATGAACGAAGCTATTGACAGGCATCAACGCCTGTACCGAGCCCTGCAAACTCACCAGAAGATAGGAGATGACACCAAACCAAACGAAACGCAGCGGAACGTCCTTCGAAGCAGTTCCACTGCTTCCCCGCAGAGAAAGCAGCAGGTTGGTGACGACCAGAATTACGTCCATTCCCAGGTACGCCGAAGCAACGATCGCGCCCTTCTGTGCAGCCATCGGCAAGGCTGAATAGACGTAATGGTGGGTCCCGTTCAACGGGTAAAGGAAGAAGAGCAGCCAGAAGCCGACCATGGAAAGGAAATGACTAAAGATGGCGCGACGGGTGGTCGCGGGAATAACGTAGTAAGTGATGGCGAGGGCGAATGGCGTGACGAAGAGGCCCACGGCATCGTGAATCCAAAGGCCACTGAACGCTGCGCCTTGAGCGCCAGGAACAAGTTCCGGCACGAGATTGCCAACCGGATAGGCGAGCAGCGTGAAGATGATGCCGCCGATAATGTACCACGCACTGACATACAGGTCGGAGAGCCGGGCTTTAAGGAAGGGCATGACAAACTGGAAGACCATCAGGATGAAGGCAAGGACGACAAAGGCGTCCACGACGAGCGGAAACTCCGCCCACTCCAGGGGCTGGCTGAACCCGGCAGCAACCAGTACCCATCCGGGGAGGACTACCGCAAAATTCCAGATCCAGAAAAGAAACCACCCCAGTTTGCGGCTTAACACCTGCCGATTCGCCAGACGTGGCACAACGTAATAAAAGAAGGCCAGGAACGCGTTGCCCAGCCATCCGAAGAATATGCCCTGCGTATGGTTGTAACGAAGCCTGCCCCAGGTAAGCCATCTAGGACCTCCCAGAAAGTCGGGAAAGTTGAACTTTGTGGCCACCAGAATGCCGAACAGGACCGAGCACACCAAGGTGAAGAGCGACGCAAAGACATGGGCACGGATCAGGCCATATTCAACCGATGGAAGGGCGCCCGAACTTTGGGTGTTACCTTGCTCATTTCGATAGGAGAAATTTTCTGCGGAACTTGTCATTTACCCACACCTTCGCCAGTATTGTTGTCTCGATCAAAACTGTTCAGAATCCAGCTCGCAAGGGCGATCCGGTCATCAAGCGACAGATCAGACTCCGAGGGGCCCGGCGCAAAATTGCCCCATCCTGGCCGCGGATGTGTTACTGCTGCGGCTAATCGAGAGCGCAAATCCGGATTGCCGGCCGAAGGAAATTTGCGGCGATAGAAAGTTACAATTTCCCGATAACTGGGCGCGCTGGAGCGCGCGGCCATTTCGTGACAACCCGCGCATTGCCGCTGTGCAATTTGGGAACCTCGATCCAGCAATGCGCTCTTTTCTTGCGTGACCTGAGGAAGAACCACACCTCCGGCAGCAACCGGTTCGCGCTGTGATTCCCCGAACAGACGGCGATAGTCGCGCGTCCCCCACCAAGCAAGTAGCGTACCCAGAAGCAGCACGGACACCAGCAGCCGTATCGGCGGCCGTGAGGGCGACTGCTGTTCGCTTCCGATTTTATTCGCCATAACTTACGCCTTTAGGACCCTTCCCAGAGTCAGGCCTTCCGTTGATAGAAACCAGGTAATCCGTAATTATGGGCACCTGCTCATCAGAAATATGCGCGCCGTAGGAATCCTTCATTTTGTTGACTTCACTCAGCCACACAGTCCGCGAAAATCGCGGCTGCATCGTGATGTATCGCGGTGAGTGGCAAACGACGCACGCGGTCACAAATTCATCACGGCCACGGCCCGCCGGAAACTCCGGCTCGTCATGCGGCATCACGATGCTATGAACCGGGCTCTCTGGCTTTGAATCAAGCGTCGATTCCATTTTTGCGTTGGCCATGCCATGGTTTGCGCCCTTAGGGATGTTGGACTGGGATGCACAGCCAGCGACCAATACCGTGAGCCCCAGTACCGCGAATACCAGTACCGCGAACCCCAGCGTGAGAATCACACTCTTTGTTTTCGGCGTCATGCGTTGTTACTCCACCTTTACGTCAACTTGCTGGATTACATTCCACATAAAACCACTGCGGTTCCACTGCTCCTTGCTCTGAGTGTCTCCCACCGCATTTGTCGCGCGAGCCATCAGTCGATAATGTCCGCGGTTTTTTGGCGTCCAGGACGCCCGCCAGCGTCGCCACGAATACTTTCCGATTTCCGGGTCCAGTCGAGCATCCGCCCAGGTGGCTCCCCCGTCCGTCGACACTTCCACTTGTCTGATCCCGAAGCCGGAGTCGAAGGCAATACCCTCCATTTCATTCGGCATTCCGGGATGCAAGGTCTCATCGGGGTCGGGACGAACGAATATGGAACGCACGTTGAATCGATTGATGGGAACTGTGTCCTTGTCCAAGTCCTTTGGAGATTCGGTGCCATTTGGAGTGTTGGGAATGCGATACGCCTTGTCCGTCCAGAAGTTGCTGAAGACATGGGGCAACACGGCGATGTCGCTGAGCGCTTTCACCCAATAAGTTCCGTACCACCCAGGCACGACGAGGCGCAGGGGGAAGCCGTTCACCATGGGCAACGGTTGGTCGTTCATGGCGTAGGCGATCATCACCTCCCCATCCCGTGCGTGGTCGATGGAAAGGGCCTTCACGAAGTCAGCCACAGAAGGCAGTGGCGGCGCGTCAAGCCCATTGAATGAGACGTCTACGGCGCCTGCCTTCACCTGGGCACGGTCCAAAATCGCCTTCAGGGGAACACCGGTCCATTTGGCGTTGCCGACCGCACCGTGCTTCCACTGACCGCCCGGAACAGGAGGCTCAAAGAAGCTACGAGAATTACCGGAACATTGATTGACGGCGATGATGGAGACTGGCTCGAACTGCGATCGAAGCTGGTCCACGCTTAGCTGCAATGGCTGCCGGACGTGGCCGCTTACAGTGAGCCGAAATGTTCGAAGATCCACGGAAGTCGGGACCCCTTCGAGGTGCCACCGAACAAAGAAAGCCTCGTTCGGCGTGAGGTCCTGCCGAAAATAGTGGACCGGAGTTTCCAACTGTGGCGGCCGGTCGGTGAGCAAGATCATCTCTGTTTTTTCCGGGAATCGAATGAGGTCAGCCGGACTCGTTGTGGGCCCCGTCACAGAATTGGTTCGATTACAGGAAGACGCCAACGCAGCAACACCAGCAGCGCCCATGAGCTGCAAAAATCCACGCCGGTTCATGAAATAACTTCCTTCCTCGCGATATTCAGATGTTTCGACCCATCATGGATTTCACTGGTCCTGCCGTTTAAAGGCATGTGCCGCAGAGAGCTCTTCGATGATGAATCGCGTACGTAATTGAGCCTGCTACTTACTTGCAACTATTTCCAGAACAGGTTGGGTTTGTAAGTTTTCCGCAACACTCGGGACTTTGCGGCAGGCTTGAGATGTCCCATCCTCCGCCGATGGCCTGGACCAGTTGAACGGCGGAAACCATTCTCCGGCCGAGGATGTTTACCGCAGTAACCTCGTCAGTGAGAGCGGCGGTCTGCGCGGTGGTCACTTCCAGGTAGCTGGTGACACCGCCCTTGTAACGCGTGATGGCGAGTTCCAGGTATCTCTGTGCTGCAACCACTGCTTCATTCTGGGTCTGCGCTTCTTTTTCCAGGATGCGCAATGCGGCCAGATTGTCTTCCACCTGCTGGAAGCTGGTAAGCACGGTTTCGCGATAGAACGCAACGCTCTGGTCGTAGAACGCAATGGCCTGGTCTGAGAATGCCCGGCGTCTGCCTACGTCAAAGACCGTTACTACCGCCGAGCCTCCAACGGACCACAATGAGCTGGGGCCCGACAGCAA
>DATMMY010000121.1:0-7311 GCA_035569515.1 Candidatus Solibacter sp.
GACATGGCGACGCTGGCAGTCAGGAGTCCAGGGAAATAGAAAACGGTGTAGGCCCAGTAGGACCATCCAGCCACAAATCCGTGAAAATCGCCAAACGCCTCCTTGCTCCACACGTATAGCCCACCTTCCGAAGGGAAACGAGTAGAAAGCTCTACGATGATGAGCGCCGTCGGCAAGAAGAAAAGCACCGCCGCCAGGATCCATAAGCTGATGGAAGAAGATCCATTGTGGGCAGCGGCGGCGATCCAACGCGGGCCCAGCACAGCGGCAATGTTGAAGAGGAGCACATCCCAAAACCCCATCGTGCGGCGAAGCTGGGACTTGGCTGGTGCGGTTTCAGGAATCAAGACATTCCTCTTTTAAGGTATAAGGTGCTTGGACAAGATAACAGTTTCTCAGGAAAAGAATGTACAGGGCGTTGCTGGTGCATAACTGGACGGTTACTCCGGAAAAAGATAAACCTTAACGTCGATCAGTTTCGCTCCAGGTCCCGTCCCTCCATTCGTTATCTTCAGAGTTATGTGCTTGCTCGAGTTTTGCGGCTGGCTCCATTCGGACCATGAGTCCGCAATACTCTCCATTCGACTGATTTCCTGTTTACCCCGGCCTTTGGGATCGTCGTAAATGGTGACCGTTGCCGAGCCGTTCTGCGGGGAGATTGTTCGCGCCAGAACAGTGATGCGATGATAATTCTCCACATCTTGCTCTTCATAGACGACGTGCTCGCTTGGGTCCACTTGGTATTCAATCAGCCGACCCTCCTTCGAGGTCTTGCCGCCTCGAGGCCCGAAATAAGAAAATACGGACGCCATGATGCCACCCACAAAGAGGAACCCTAGCAAAAGCGTTCCCTGGCCTCTCAGATAGAATTTCCAGGTAGATGTGCTGGCCGGTAATTTGCGATTCAGTCTACGGACAAGCTGCCGGAGCAAAAGGTAGGCCACGATCAGGGCTAAAACGGCAATCGTATAAGTCTTGAGTTGCACCGGGGAGAAACCGAACACCACGCCTCCGCTTTGACTTGTCAGCCGTTAAATATACAAGAGCCGCCATGGGAAATGTCGAGACTACCCCCTCCAGATACCCGGATGGAGGCGCTTGACGGCGGGCATGAATACGGCTATTATACGGCTAGGATACGTCAAATAGACGTATGCGGACCAAGACAAGGGGATTTGTTATGCCTACAAAGGTTACGGTCAATTTGCCCGATGAGACAGTGGGCGCCCTCAAGAGTATCGCTGAAGCTCGTGGAACAACGGTCACAGAGGCTCTCAGGCAGGTGATTGAGAGCCAGCGCTTTCTGGACGGCGAGGTGCAAAAAGGGAATGATCTGCTGATCCAGAACCCAAGGGACAAGAGCGTCCGGCAGGTGGTTTTCAATACGCCACCCAAGAGTTCATCCCGCTAAAGCGGCCGCTCATAACCTACCAGGACGATAGCGGGCTGCGATGATCGGGTGAGAACCCCATCGCAGCCACCCGTAGATTTATGTCCGATCTTGATTTGAGTCACGAAATTCCGGCTGAGTCGCCGTCGCCGCCAGTCCAGGTATCGGCGCCCTTTAGCTTGGAAGAGCGCCGCGAAGAAGCGCGTGGTGATCTTGCGCGAGGGCTGCTGTGGCTTCTCACTTTTGTAATCGGGGGTGTGCTGGCATTCGTCGGTCTTGGTCGCCTGGATGGGACAGTCATCACGCAATCGGTCTTCCCGTCACTGGTTGCGTTGGCCGGTACGGCTTTGGGTTTCTACTTTGGTTCACAATCAGGGAGAGCCCAGGATTCTGCTCCGCCAAGCGGGAACCCAGGCAACCAGGCACCAAGATCTCTGGTGACCGAAGAGAGAGGCGCGAACGCCGCTGGCGCAGGCGGTGCATCTACTGATGGCAGCGCGGTACGTGGCGCCTAGGCCGGTACCAAGATTTTTCCCTACTTCTAACTGATTTCGTACCTCCCTGCAATCTTTATCTGCGGCTCCGCTTGTACCACAGCCCAGCGCCGCTGGTGGCCAGTCCGATCAGGCCCAAGAGCGGCAGAATGGTAGAGGTGGCCGGCAGACGGTTCATAGCCTGGGAATCACCGCTTTGTCTTTGCCTTGTCTGGGGCATGGTGCCGGCGTTCGCGCCGCTGGTGTTTTCCGCATTCTGCGCGCTGGAGGTCTGGCCGGCGCCAGCGTTGGGAGCCGCTGCACTTTGCTGACCTGAGTTGGTTGCCGTTGCGCTGCTGGGGTTCTGCGACTGTGCAGCATTTGCTGTCGACTGCTGGGCGTTTTGCGCCGAAGCCGGAACACCGGAAGGCGTACGGTTAACGGCCACCATCACGTTTCCGGAAACATTTCGGCCGATCAGTTGGTGAAGATCGGCATTCGTGTAAGTGCGCGCACTGTGGGCGCGGGCTTTGTTTTGAACAGCCACTTCGCCCAGGCTCAGCGGGGGCGCCGCCGCATTCAGGCTGGAAGCATCGTTCGAACCGTTGATGGTACCCGCATAAAACGAGGGGCCCAAGTTATTGCTCGTCTCCGTCGAGTTGGCTTCCGAACTTACCGGAGAATTCATAGACGCCTCGCCACCATAGGGCGCGCCACCATAGTAAAGGGTTGGAGGCGCGCTCGTATAAACCACTGTGGATGGGGCCAGAGTGCTTTGCACGCCTTGCGGAATTGGAGCATGATCACTGATGCCGGTGAAACCCGCCTCGCTGATTCCAGCCGTCGGCGGTGGAGAAGCAAAGGTAACGCTGGAGGCTGCTAATTGTCCGTTTCCCGCAATACCGCTCACATACCAGGTAGTTCCTTGAAGGCCCGGCCCCGGAGGAACGCTGACGGGGAATGAAGTGCCGTTGGAAACCACCTGGCCAAATAGCGCCAATGATGTGGAAAGAACTATTGCGAATAAAGACTTGCGAACCATAAACCACCCCTGCTCGCCCTATCAGTTTGATTACTTAAAAGTAAACAAAGATGCCAGGAATTCACTTTGGGGTGGGATGAAGCGGGGGTAAGGTTAGGGAGGTGGTGGGACACCTTGCACGGAAATCGAAATCAATGTTGAGGCCTATTGAGCGATGCGCGGACGCTGCTCGCGGTGCCAACAGCCTGCCCCAGGTTACGACCGCTTGGCCCAACGGCGCTGGCGGCATGTGCCGTTGTGGGGCATCTCGACCTGCTATTACTACGCGCGCCGACGGGTGGAATGTACCGAGCATGGGATCGTGGTGGAACATATCCCCTGGAGCGAGGGCAAGCGTCCGGTGACCCGTGCCATGATGGGATTCCTGGGGCGCTGGGCGCGGCGGTTGAGCTGGCGGGAGACGGCGCAGGTGTTTCAGACCAGTTGGGAAGTAATAGCCGATCACCAACGTAATTTGGAAGGCGGCAGAATTTTGGTTAGAATGCGCCTTCACGCAAACGTTTCTGCACTGTTCGTGCGCTTGAGCAGATTGCAGTATTTTCTGGCTCGGAGGCTCGGCTCCCGCCTGTGCACGTCTGTCAGGAAGTGAAGCAAAAGCAGAAGGGCTGGTGAATCTAAAAGGGGGCTCCAAGTTGTTCAAAGTCCGCATTCTTCTCTCCTGCTTTATTTGTAGCGCCATTTTCTCAGCCACGGGTACAGCCCAGAACACGGCTGATTTCGACTCAGTTCCACCGAAACAACTTTTCGATCAGGCCTGGCGCACCACGGGCGTTCAAGAAAAGCTGGCCATTCGGTCTTATCTCGCCGCGAAGTACCCGGACACCGATATGGGTCTGCTTTCACGCGCCTGGATTGCCGACCACGATGGCGACGCGAAAGCAGCCGAATCACTCTACAACCAGTGCATGCAGCGCTACCCCAAATTTCTTTATTGCCTGAACAATGCTTCGATCCTGCTTTCCGACCAGAAACAGCGCCTTGAACTGGACCAGCGGGGAATGGAAATTGATCCTAGCTTCGACAACTTCAGTCTGGTCCGCGCGATCTATTTCGTTTACACCGATACTCTGAAAGACAAAAAGGCCGCGGACGCGTTTCTCGCCACCTGGGAAGCCCGCTATCCGGACGCATTCATCTTTCCCTTCATCCGTGGGCTTTACAGCGAATTCAATGCTCGGGAACTCAACCAGGCAGAAACGTTCTACCAGGCTGCTGCCGCCAAGGGGCCGAACCAGTATGAATTGGCGACAAGATTAGCAGCGGTGCGCTTGAAGCGCGCTGAGGCTGCGTCCGCCGGAGAGGACGAAAAAGCGGCAGCTCTGACCGCGGCGCTCGAATTCGCCAAAGCGCACGTCCAGAGCGCTCCACTCGAAGCTTACAATGCCCTGATGTATGCGGCCGGGGTGTACAAGACTGATTTCAAGTCGCATGCGCCGGATCTATACCTGGCCGCTTTCCGCCTTCGTCCAACGGATGACGCCGCGAGCGAGGCTGCCAATCTGTTGCTCCACCGGTCAAAGGCCGCCGTCAAGGATTTTATGCAGGCCGCATCCAAAGCGATGCCACACTCCTGCACGGTCTTAAAGTACCTGGCATATCTGACAGAGGACGCAAAAGAGGCGCAAGCTTACTATGAAGAGGCCATTGCCCGCTCACCCTCGCCGGGCGAACGCACTGAATCCACCATCTTGATCGCGCAGCGGTTGTTTGAAGACCGTCTTCTGGATTACGACCATGCTCACCAGCTACTGAAGGGACTGCTCAAGCAACCCGTACACATCAGTCAAGTGTACGCTGCGTTGTTCAATGACCGCCTGGAGGCGGCGGATTTCCCGCTGGCAAAGCAGTATCTGGACCAGTATGAAGGGGCCCTCCGTGGCGCGGGAAGTGACGTGAATGAAAACTATTTCCGCCAGTACAACGCGCTTCTCAGCTACTACCTGAATAACGAACGGGAAGCCGAGCGCTACTATGAAAAGAATCCTTTTCTTTTGTATTGGCAGAAACAATTTGGAGAAAGCCTGCGCACGTCCATCAACTTCGGCTCTGATTCAGACGTGATTCCGCCCTCCGATTACAGCAAGCTGGATGAGGTGGCCAGGCTGCTGACGGATAAGGGCGCCGGTCAATATATTTTCGCCGTTGAGGGCCACACCGATAATGCAGGGCCGGATTCGGTCAACCTTCCTCTATCCAGACGCCGGGCTGAAGCCATCGCACGATATCTCCAAACTGTGAAGCATATTGCGCCGGAGCGTCTGCGAACTTCCGGCCATGGCTCTCTGCATCCCATCGCGTCCAATGCCACCGAGCAAGGCAGGGCCCAGAACCGCCGTGTGGAAATTCTGCCGGTGGGCAGCCTGACTTCACCGCGGATTGTGGCCACAGCCGCATTACCGCAGTCGGCGGAAGGCGAGACTCAAAATGACGAAGCAGACCCCGGGCTGAACAGCGTGCCGGAAATAACCGGTTCTCCGGATGGACGCTATCTCGCCGTCGGCCGCGATCCCATGGAATTGTGGGACAGTGAGACCGGCATTCGAGTGAAACAGTTTGGGTTCGCAGGCTTCCGCAGATTTTCTCCCAATAGCCGTTACATTGCTTCCCTTTCCGAATACAGGTTCCCCGGCAATATTGTGAGAAAGACCTTGTTTGTTGATGACGTAAAGACCGGGTTGCGAGTGGTGCAGCAGCCTCTTTTTTACGGCGCGAACGACGTTACCTGGGATCCCTTCAGTTCCAGAATCGCCTATCTCAACGATAACGGGCAGGTTTGCATCTACGATATGCGGCAGCACCGCAGAACGTCCTGTGTAAATACCAGCGGCAAGCTTATTACCGGACGAATCTTGTGGACCCACGACGGCCGCTACATTCTTTCCGCCAAAGCGCAGGAACATGCAGTGTCAGTGTGGGAGGCTGAGTCGTTGAAGCTTGTGCGTACCCTGGACGGCATCAATTGGCCGCACGGCCTGGCAGAAACCAGCGATGGCCACTACATCGTCTGCACGGACAATCAGCGTGTGATCACAGTTTGGGACACGCGCACATGGGAGGCGCGACAGGAGCGCATTCCCAATCTTGCCGACCAGATCCTTCCTCATCCCGACAAACCACTCATGATGCTGGGCGACTTCGGCGGTGGAGCGCATCAGCACGGAACGCTCTTTGATGTATCCAGCATGCAAATTGTCGGTTCCCTGGAAGAAGGGCCGGGAGGCGCACGCTATGCTTTCAGCGCCGATGGCCGGAAGCTCTTCCGTTCCAAGCCCGGTGAGATTTCGGTTCTGGACGCTGCCACGCTGAAACAGATTGGCTCGCTTACCGGAGCCGCAGTGAGCGCGCGCGGCGGGACTGCCGATGCCGGGAATGACCGCTACATCTCATTTGATGATGCGGGAGTCCATGTGTGGGACATCAAAACCGGACGAAGGATCCATAGCTGGCCGCAAGTGGTAGATCGTCTGGCTCGCATCTCGCAAGATCAGATTCTGGCAGTCCATGCGGATTCCAAAACGGGCAAGACACAGTTATGGATGCTCAATACTTCAACCGTGAGCGCTTCCGAACTTCCATCACTTCAATTCCGGGTTGACCGGGTGGCTGTTCGCAACGACGCGGTCGCCTTTGGCGGCACAGCATTTGTAGCCAGCAATCGCGGAGCAGAAAATGGTGTTGTAGAAATTTTCGACCGGAAATCCTGGGAACGGCGCGCGAGCTTGCGGGCGCCCTTGGTGACCGAGAACCTGGAGTACGGCAGCATTGCAGGTTCGCGTATCGATTCTTTGGACGTTGCGCCGGATGGATCAGCGGTGGCGCTGGTTTCAGCCTGGATGGATGGGTTCGGCCATCCTTATACCTTCTCCAAAGATGTTCGGGTTTTTGATGTCGCCAGCGGGCTATTGGCCGAGCGGCACAACTTTAGCGGACAAGTCAGCAGTGTTGCTTTTCCCGATCATGACCACCTGCAGGTGACGCTCGGCAACGGCACATGGTCCGTGGAGCGCAAGACTGACGCGCGCACCGCGGCCAGCGAACAAGTCAGTGGCGAGACGGTACTGCCCTTGCGGGATGGCGCTCGCATCATCTGGTCCAGGGCAGCGATCCGCAAAATGCAGGCAGGCGGTGCTCAAGTCTTGAATACCAATGACCTGGTCGACGTTGAGGTCTTCAAAGATCGTAATCTTCTTGTCGCACTTTCTGGTTCGAACGAGATTTCGTTCTATGCTCTAGCAGACCTCAGCAAGGTTATTACACTCATCTCCAAACGCAATGGCGAATGGATCGCCTATGCGCCCAGCAACGAGTTTTCAGCGTCGCCGAATGGAACGGACAAGGTGTCCTGGTCTCTAGGTGATCGCTTGCTTGCCTTCAAAACGCTGGCCTCTCGCTTTGAACGTACGGGT
>DATMMY010000122.1:0-2296 GCA_035569515.1 Candidatus Solibacter sp.
CGCCCGTCCGGAGTAAGCCGCACGCTGACAATCTGCTGGCCATCATCCCCCTGGTAATGCGTGACCTGCCGCGCCTCAAAGCCGGGAGCATCGGCAGTCCACACATTGCGCTCGCCCTTGCTGTCAAACACCCATGCAATCCGCGGCGCCTGCCTGGCGGCCGTAAGGTCTGATGGAAAAGGAGAGCTCATCACCTGCTCCAGGGTAAAACTATGGTTCTGGGCAGAGACGGTGACTGCGCAAATAGATGCAAACAAGAATGGCAGCAAGAGCTTGGAAGTCTTCATGGCGGACAATAATACAACCTACACAGCCCTCAATCTCCTCCTTCGCGGGACCGGTCCGGACAACCTTCGAGGGGCCGGTGCCGGTGAGGACCCTGTTTGTCAAGCTTAACAAGCTTGACAAATTTCCCGAATTTGACAAGCTTGACGCATAAAACATCAATAAAAATGCGGGTTGTCAAGCTGTCAAGCTTAATATGCGTCATTTTCACCCGGACACTTTGAGCGCTCATTTTTCGGCTTTCGGAAACCAGTTCTCCCAGGGCAGTACAAATTCTCACATTTATAGACATTGCTCGGCGCTGGTTGCGAGCATTAAAGACCGGTACAGATTGGTTTTGGCAGTTCGTCGCAGTCTCCTACCTTGTTATAGTAATATCTTTAGGATATTTCAACATTTGGGGGTAAATTCTCCGGACTGATACAGCGATTGGTGAGCTGAAGGGCTGGCTCTGAATATCCTCCGAAAGACCTATGTATTCCCTTCATTGCGAAGTAAACTTTTTATGAGTGGAAATACCATTCTTCAGATTTCGCATCTCACGCTCATCAGCGGAATCAGCGGCAACACTGAGTTCCCTCTCGTATCCCTTTGCGGTAAGAGCCGCTGGAGTAAAATATGAACTGCAAACACACCAACCAGATTCAAGATGTAAGACCCCACACGCGCGGCTGCGAAGAGTGCCTGAAAATCGGTGACGATTGGGTCCACCTGCGATTGTGCATGACCTGTGGCCATGTGGGCTGCTGCGATTCCTCAAAGAACAAGCACGCAACCAAACACTTCCACTCGACCAAGCACCCTATCATCAAGTCCAACGAGCCGGGAGAGGATTGGGGCTGGTGCTATATAGATGAGGTGGAACTTGAATTCGCATGACTGGCCGCCGCTTCCGTTCCGCGAGTGGGCAACCACCTGCGATACCCTTCACATGTGGACGCAAATCGTCGGCAAGACGCGCCTGGTCCTTACGCCGCTTCAGAACCACTGGTGGAACGTACCGCTCTACGTGACCGCGCGCGGGCTGAGCACCTCACCTATTCCATATGAACGGATGACTTTCGAAATGGAGTTCGATTTCATCGAGCACCAGCTCGACGTTCGAACCACCGAAGGGAAGCATCACAGCATTCCGCTGTTCCCACGTTCCGTCGCGGACTTCTACGGCGAATACATGGCGTGCCTCCGGTCGCTCGGAATCCAAGTAAACATCAACCGCACGCCTGCCGAGTTCAGCGACACAACGCCTTTCGACCAGGACCACCACCACGCCTCCTACGACACGAAGCATGTCGAAAACTTCCGCCGCATTCTGGTCAACACCGATCAGATCCTGAAAGAATTCCGCTCGCGCTTTCTGGGCAAGTGCAGTCCCGTACATTTCTTCTGGGGCTCTTTCGATCTGGCAGTAACCTGTTTTTCCGGCCGCACCGCTTCGCTGCCGGCAAATGTCGACTCAATAACGCGCGAGGCCTATTCTCACGAGGTGATCAGCTTCGGATTCTGGCCGGGCGATCAGGGCTTCCAGGAACCGGCTTTCTATTCCTACACAAAGCCAGCCCCGCCGGGACTGGAGAAAGAGATCGTGCGCCCGGAAATGGCGCACTGGGATCCCAAAATGGGAGAGTTCATTCTGAAATACGATGACGCGCGCACCACCAAGTCGCCAGACCAGGCACTCATGGATTTCTGCCAAAGCACGTATGAAGCTGGAGCAAACCTCGCCCACTGGGACCGCAAGGCACTGGAACGCCAACGTTGGTTGGGCTTTGCTAACCCTGCTACGTGACTGCCATCCTACTTCCTTCAAACTTCTAAACACAAATCGTCATCCCGAAGGCCGTCAACGTAGCGCGCGTTTTCTTCAGCGCGCGAAGTAGGCCTGAGGGACCTTGCGTTATTATTAGGGCGCGCAATATGCCATCCATAAAAAAACCGCTCGTCACTAGACCTGAACAGCCGCCGGGACTCTTGGACCGATATTCATTCGTTTACATGATGGGCAGCAGTT
>DATMMY010000123.1:0-29810 GCA_035569515.1 Candidatus Solibacter sp.
ATGAAAGAGGCAGCCGTTGGTACCAGCCGCCAGGAACCAACGTCTGTTCCTGGTCTGGAAGCGGAGGAGATTGCCAAGTTCTTCCTTGGAAATGCGGACAAGCTGCGGCAGGCCCAGGTCCCCATTCAGATGAAGCCGGTCGCTGAAGAATGTGCCGCTTCTGTGGTTGCTCTGGCCGAAAGTCTGAAGCAGCTGTCAACCGTTCGCCTGGAAGACCTGGAAAGGCATCTCACGATTCTGGAGGAGAAGCTTCTGGCGGCCTTGACCATAACGGCTGCCGAAACCACACTGATAGGGGTGCGGAAAGAGGCAGACCGCGAGATCGCGCCCTACCGCGCTAAAATGCCTGCTGCGCAGATCGATCAACTGGTAAAGCAGTTTGTGCACAAGCGGCTGTTTGAGCAAGCCAGAATTCCGCGCCTCAGTCTCTTTTACATGTGAACCTGACCATTGAAAAAATGATTTACGGCGGAGACGGCCTTGCCCGCAGCCCTGAGGGCAAAGCAGTTTTTGTCCCGTTTGTTCTTCCCGGTGAGGAGGTCAGCGTAACCATCCTGGAGGAAAAGACGGGGTTTGCGCGGGCCACGCTCAATCAACTGCTGCAGCCCTCGGAAGCGAGGGTCGAGGCCGCCTGCCCCTACTTTGGGCAGTGTGGCGGCTGTCATTACCAGCACACCGGATATCCTGTCCAGCTGGAAATGAAACGCGCAATCCTGCGCGAAACTCTGCAGCGAATTGCAAAATTCGATTGGTCGAATGAAATCGCGACCCACTCAGCGGAGCCCTGGAACTATCGCAATCGCACGCGCATGAAGGTCCGGGTTGGTGAGCATTTCGCGCTGGGATATCACCGCAATTCCTCGCACAATCTACTGCCGGTGAAGCAATGCCCCATCAGTTCACCAGCCATCAATCGGGTTGTGCAGCATCTGTGGGAGCTTGGGGAAGCGGGGCGGGTTCCGCAGGGCATCACCGAAATTGAGTTTTTCGCCGACCATGCCGATTCCGGAATGCTGCTGGAGATCTACCTGCTTCCGGGAGCCCCGGAAATGCAGGAGTTCGCCAGGGACCTGCAGGTCCGGGTTCCCGAGATCAAAGGGATTACATTTTTTGCGCAGCAACAGACAGGTCGCGGCAGCGGCTTCGGCCTTGCCGAGTTGAAACAGACCATCGGCGCGCCTTTCCTGACCTATCAGGTCGGGGACAAAGCGTTCCGCGTGAGCGCAGGATCGTTTTTCCAGACCAATCGTCGCTTGGTCCGTGATCTTGTCCAGGCCGTGGTCGGAGATGCCTCGGGCCGGACGGCCTTGGACCTGTACGCCGGGGTTGGCTTATTCGCCGCGCATCTGGCCAAGCGCTTTGATCAGGTCTTTGCCGTTGAATCTGCGCCAACGTCAGCGGACGATCTGGAAGCCAATGCGCCCAGGAATGTAACTGCCGTCCGCGCCACAGCGGAGCAGTTCCTGCCCAAATGCCACAATCTCCGCCCCGATCTGGTGGTTGTGGACCCTCCAAGGGCGGGGTTGGGAGACAAGGCCGCCAAGTTGCTGGCCTCTTTACGCGTGCCCAGGATTACTTATCTCTCCTGCGATCCAACCACACTGGCGCGCGATTTGCGACTGTTTCTGGAAGGTGGCTACCGGGTGGAAGACGTCCAATTGATTGACCTGTTTCCCCAGACCTTTCACATTGAGAGCCTGGTCAGGCTGGCACGCTGAACAATTAATGTCTTCAACGAGTGGAGCACGAATTATCCAGCTTCGTCCATTTCGTAACATTCACTGGCTGGCCCTGCATGCAAGTTGTGGGGCCGTCGTGCTTCTTGCCCTCGAAGTGAATGGTGCTGCCGAGCATGGGCCTCTTGCCGGTGAAATAGAGGTTGTACAGTGTGTGTGTTGTCGTGTCTGTCAGCAGAATGCAGCGCTCCTCCACTCCCGGTCCCACGCATCCG
Source organism: Candidatus Solibacter sp. (assembly GCA_035569515.1). Lineage (GTDB taxonomy): Bacteria > Acidobacteriota > Terriglobia > Terriglobales > Acidobacteriaceae > Angelobacter. The sequence continues at coordinate 1,952 of DATMMY010000123.1, forward strand.
GTGCCCGTAACAATCGTTGACGTCGTGGAAGATGATTTCTTTCGCTTGGTTTGACTTTGGACCATGATTGCCATCGTCATTGACAGCAATAGGGCCATGATCGCGAAACCTGCCAGCTTACTCTTGAGATTGTGAATCATCGCGAGGTCTTCTCTTCTTGAAACGAGATTGTTCCACTTTACCGGACTTGATCATTTTCTTACAATCCCGATTCGGTTTCCCGTATCTTTATCCGGGCCCAATTGGGAACGTATCGAGCTTCTCAGCATACCAATGAAACCGACAAGGTCTGCCGCTCCACAACTAAAGGCCCAGGCTCCACTAGCTCTGGCAGCCGTGGCATTCGGGACTGGTGTCTGGCTCGCCGGGTACCTACATCGTCCGCCAGGGCTGTGGGCTGTTGCTGCGGCCCTTCTGGCTGTTTGCGCCATCGTGGCTGCGATGAAGAGCAATATCCGGCTGGGATATGCCTCTGTGGTGCTGGCGCTGGTCTGCTCCGGCGCGTTCGGCCGGCTGTGGATGCCCCTCCCCAGCGTGATTGAACCACCCGAGCAGTTTCTTCAAGGCCAAGAGGTCGAGATCACCGGCCACGTTACCAACGATGGATCGCTGCGGGCAGGTTCGGAGCCGCGCGAGCGATTTGATCTGGAAACAGAGGTCATTCAGGCCGATGACGTCACTTTCACTCAGCCTGTCGGAATCCGCGCCACTCTCTTTGCTAAGCCTCTCTTTGCCAACCAAGGCGAAGGAGACCAGGAACAAGGCGAAGAGAATCAGCCGAAGCTTCCTCAACTCGCCTATGGTGATCGGATCAAGTTCACCGCCAAGTTGAAGCTGCCGCACAATTTCGGCAACCCTGGAGCCTTTGATTATGTCGGCTATCTTCGTGGCCTGGGCCTCTCCACTCTGGCCTCTGTCCGGGCTGACAAGCTGGAGCTATTGCCGGGACATACCGGCACGTGGCTGGGTGGCTGGCGAAGCCGGATTCGCCGCAGCATTCTGGACCATATCTTTGGAACTAAACCGGGAATCAACCAGGGAACTGAACGCGGCGGAGCTGAACACGGTGTAAGCCAGGCCCGGAACCTCTGGAGTCACGAAGACGCCGTACTATTTGCCGCAATGATTATTGGCGATGACTCTCTGCTGTTGCGCCACGTGCGAGAAGAGTTTCAGGAAACAGGCGTCTACCACCTGTTGGTAGTTTCGGGCATGAACGTCGCGTTGCTGGCCTTTGCCATTTTCTGGCTCGCCCGCCGGCTGCGGGTTCCGCCCTGGGCGGCTTCCGTGGTCACGATTATTTTATCGGTCTTTTATGCCTACATCGCTGGCATGGGTGTGCCCATCGAACGCGCGGTGCTGATGCTGGCGGTCTACCTGGCGGCCCGGCGGCTCTACCGCGACCGGGCTGCTTTGAACGCCACCGGTTTCGCTGCTCTGGTTGTAGTGGTTTTGTCACCCACTTCCTGGTTTGAGCCCGCTTTTCAGCTGGTATTTCTGGCCTTGCTGGCAATTTTTGGCATCAGCGTTCCTATTTTGGAACGGACAGCGGAGCCTTATCGCGAAGCCCTAAGGCATCTGGATTCCACCAACTACGACCTTGCACTGTCGCCTCGATTGGCGCAGTTTCGCCTGGACTTGCGTCTCATTGCCGGAAGGCTGGCGCGTTTTTTAGGCAAGCTTCCCGCGAGAATTCTCACCACCGGAGTGTTCGGCCTTGGATTGGCTGTCTGCGAATTGGTGATCGTCTCTTCCATCACGCAGGCCGTGCTGGTGCTGCCCATGCGCATGTATTTTCACCGGGCTGCACTGGTTGGATTGCCGGCAAACGTCCTGGTTCTGCCACTGGCCGGGCTGCTGATGAATTCCGCCGTAGCTGCCATCGTGCTCAGTTACATCTCTTCTCCGCTCGCTCATCTTGCAGGCAAGCTGGCGGCGACTACTTTGCATCTGGTGCTCTACTGCATTACGTCAATCTCCCACTGGACCGTTTCCCAGTGGAGAATTCCCGACGCAACTTTGGGCATCGCGTTGATCTCCGCTGGTGGAATTGTCCTGGGTTTTCTGGCGGTGCGCCGCAGGCGGGTGCTGGCCTTTGCGGGTATCATCGTTTTGTTCATCTCGGCGGCGGTTGCCGCTCTGTACCGGCCTGCTGCGCGCATCGAGCGTGGCAAGCTCGAAGTCACAGCCATTGATGTAGGCCAGGGCGATTCTCTACTGATAGTCTCGCCTCAGGGCCGGGCCATGCTGATTGATGGCGGTGGGGCGATTGGCCCCTTTCGAGGAGAATTTGATTATGGCGAGGACGTGGTCTCGCCGTATCTGTGGGCGCGCGGCCTTGATCGCCTGGATGCCGTTGTCCTGACGCACGCTCACGACGACCACATTGGCGGGCTTTCACGGGTCATCGAGAACTTTCATCCCCGGGAGTTATGGGTAGGCATCAACCCAGAGACAGCGGCCTTGGATCACCTGTATCGCGTTGCGTCCGCCCATGGTGTTCAAGTTCGCAGCCATGTTGCCGGGGAAGCCTTTGATTGGGGAGGAACGCAGATCCGCGTGCTCGCGCCGCCTTCCGACTGGGAGCCCAAGCCGAAACCCAAGAACGACGATTCTCTGGTGCTCTTGATCTCGTATGCGCACACCAGCGCGCTGCTTGCCGGCGACATGGAAAAGAAGATAGAGAAATTTGTCACGACCGAGTTACCCCAGGCGGACCTGCTGAAGGTTGCCCACCATGGCAGTTCGACCTCGACCATACCGGAGTTGCTGGAAGCTGTACACCCTCGCTTTGCCGTGATTTCCGTTGGCTTCCATAATTCTTTTGGCCATCCGCGCCAAGTCGTACTCGAACGCCTTCAAGAGGCACACGTAAGCACGTATCGGACGGACAGGATGGGCGCGGTGACATTCATGCTGGATGGAACGACGGTACAGCCCAGATGTTGCGCGCCTTTCTAGGTTGCTTCCATCTCATCTTCTTCCTCGGCGGCGGGACTGTTCTTGTAATCCTCAATCACATTGCGGGCGGCTTCCGCCTGAGCCCGGTTGACCTGCACTACCACGCCGCCCACACCTGGCATAAGATCCTGCGGCACGTCGAGGTTGGTGATGATGGATTCAATGCCGGCTGAGCTGAGCAGGCTCTGGACTACCATGGCCTCGGATTCCTGCTGTGTATCAAACACCTGAACCAATTCCGGATCGGCTTGCGGCAAGCTTGTCATATTCTCTCCCTTTCCTTTGATGCGCCCCAGGCGAAATTGTCCGCGGCTCCTGCTGGTTCTCCCTGAATGGACCTTGGTCATTGATCTTGGCTTTCTGATCAGAGTCCCAGGTGAGAATCAGCCTTCAAAGTTCTTCGTTCTTTCAGGGCCAGTCTATTTCTTCTCGATCCTTTGCAGCGTAAGCGTCAGCGTGCCCCAAAACATATGGCCGCGCATCTGGATGGGGATTCGGGTGGCATCGTCCGAATACCAGACCCAGAGTTTCCCTTTGTTCTTCAATACCCCCTCCGGGGCTTCCGGCCGCACGCGGAATGCATTGTAGGTACCGGAAGGTGTTTTGACCTGCTCGCGCGCCTCGACATGAACGTCCACATACACCGTCTTGCCGCCGTCGTTCAGAGGGAAGGTAAAGGTCTTTCCGGGTTGGAGAGGCAGGGAGCCAACATAGTAAATTGCTGAGATAACATCGCTGACGCATCCGGGAATGTCATTCTCCGTGTGTTTCGTCTCTTTCTTCTTGATGTTTTTCTGGTCGAGTATCGCCTTGCGGTGCTGGTAATCAAAGTTGATGGTGGTGTTGACCTTGCGATACCCCTCTTCGGTAATTTTTGAAATATTGCGGGAACAAAAATCCGCGGCGTTTACGAACGATTCAAACCGGTCTCGCACGTGGTAGAGAAGGGCTACGGAACCGGTAGCGTCGGCTGTTCCCAGGATACGGGCTTCCTGTCCGGCTTGCTCCATGCGCAAGGTTGCGGTTCCCGCATTAAAGACGCGCCACTGCGCTCCATACACCAGCGTCTGGTTGAGGGGGAGATGATATCCGGCCTCCGGCTTGGACATACCTGGAGCCGAGACCGTGTTGGGTTGGCTGGCTGACTTGGCCGAGGTGTCCTGCCCGGGCGCGGTCGGCGGCGCAGGCTTGGTCTGGGAGAGGCCCGCGCACAAGAAAAACAATAGAAATGGAAACAGCCTGTTATGCAATCGGAACAATAGTTACACCGGCACCATTTTCAGGAGCATTTTCAGCACCAAGGCCCCCAAGATCAAGGCAGAACCCAACATTGCATTGTACTCGCGGTGCCGCATGTAAAGCTCTCGGGAAAACGCCGGGGAGCCATCGTTGGCACCAGCCCGATAAGGAGTCACTCGCGGCCAGAACCGAGGCACCTGCGCGGAATATTCCAGGTATTCGGGAAAGGCCGAGCGGAGATAGGCCTCCTCTGCCTGAATCACCGGAATGTAGATGAAGAGAAACATCGCCAGAGCTCCAACTCCAATCCATACTCCGCGGGCTGCCAATATGAATCCCATAGCCATAACAATAGAACCAAGATATAGCGGGTTTCGCGTGTAGGCATAAGGGCCGGTGGTGGCAAGCTGCGCATTTTTGCGTATGTGTCCGGAGGCGGCAGCCCGGATGCCAAGCCCAATTACAACTACCATGCCTCCAATCACCATGGAGATCCATGTCGGACGGGCGAACCAGAGGTAAGCCGCTGCGAACAAAAAGCCCAGAGGAACTCGTGAGCGGGTGGCGATCCGTGCCCAGCTAGGCATGGCTGCTCCCCAAAAGCCATCGGGCGGCGGAGATGACCTCGTCTGCGCTGATCTGCAGCAGGCCTTCTTCCGTATCGGGATGGTGAGAAAATGTCGTCTTGCTTTCCGGATGTCTCAGCACCACGGATCGTGTTCCATAAGGGCCGGTCCGGACGGGATCAGTGGGCCCGAACAGGGCGACCACCGGTATTCCCAGCGCGGCCGCCAGATGGATGGGCCCGGTGTCGCCTCCGATAAACAGCCGGGCACGGCGGGACAAAGCGATGAGCTGGCCGATAGTGCAGCGAAGCTCAAATGCATTTCCGCCGCTTGCCTGGACCACTGTCGCTGCAAGCGTTTCTTCTCCAGGAGCGGTATTTACCAGGGTCTTCAAGCCATGAACAGCCAGAGCCCGGGCTACCTCTCCGTAACGCTCCGGCGGCCACTGCTTGGCGCCCCACCCGGCGCCAGGATTGAGGATGACAAAACTGGCAATCCCCAGCCGCTGGATTTCCGCCTGGGCCCAGGCCGAGGCAGCTTGGTCGTTTGGAAGCTCAGGAGCCAGCAAATTGATCTGGGCTCCATGCCGGACCCGATCAAGATGTTTTTTGAGTGCCTGCACTGCCAGCGCGTGGTTCTGTTCAATTACGTGGTCACCAGTCCGGGAAAACCTGCTGGAGTAGAACAGCCGGGCGGGGCCCTCGCGCGGATCGGTAAATCCCGCTCTTACGTCTGCGCCGCTGAATGCGGCCAATACGGCTGACTTGATAGCACCCTGAAAATCTATGGCCGTGTCGTAGCCCGTTGCGCGAATCGTCCTAACGGACTTGGAGATTTCTATTCTTGTATCGCGGGAAAACATCTGGCCGCGCCAGCGCTTGGTGTTGACCGGATGGACTACGTCAACCACCGGCCCGGACGCCTGTCCCTGGGCAGCCAGCAGTTCGCTCCATTGGTCCTCTACCACCCAGCCGATGGTGGCGTCCGGGAGGGCAGCGCGGATTGTAGTGACTGCGGGCAACGCATGCAAAATGTCTCCCATGGCTCCCAACCGCACGATCAGGATTTTCGCCATTCCGAATGTCTCAGTAACTCTGTGGTGGAGTGGTCCTTAGGGTCGCCGACAATCTCGACGCGTCCGCCGCAGGCAACTACCGCATCGCGTTCCGGCACATTCTCTGCGGTGTAGTCTGTGCCTTTGGCGTGGATGTCAGGGCGCAAAGTCCGCACCAGCTCACGCACGTCCAATTCGTCAAAAATGGTTACTGCATCCACATCCTGCAGGGCCGCTAGGATCTCCGCCCGCTCCGGGGCAGGCACGCGGGGCCGCCCTTCACCTTTGAGGGCGTGCGTGCTGGAATCCGAATTCAGGGCCACAACCAGCTTTCCGCCCAGGGCCTTGGCTGCATGCAGATAGCGGACGTGGCCGACGTGAAGCAAATCAAAGCAACCGTTGGTCAGTATGATCTTTTCTCCTGTCGCCCGCCATTGCTGGGCAAGAGCTGCCAGTTGAGAGCGGTCCAGAATTTTTTGCGGGGCGGTTCCACTCATTTATCCGTCACCGCGCGCAGCAGTTCGGCGCGGCTTACGGTCGCGGTGCCGCGCTTCATGACCACGATGCCACCGGCGTAGTTGGCCAGCCGTGCTGCCGACTCCGGATCTGCGCCGGCCGCCAGGGCCGCCGTGTACGTTGCGATCACGGTATCGCCGGCGCCGGTAACGTCTGCCACCTCATCGGAGCCGCTGATGGGAATGCTTACCGCCTTGCTTCCACGGGGGAAGAGAACCATGCCGTCGCGGCCACGTGTCACCACCAGCGATTGCAGCTTCATCTTTTGCACGACAGCCTTGCCCGCCGTCGTAAGACGCTCCGCGTCATTGCCGATCCTGATCCGCAGAGCATCTTCCAACTCCGCTTCATTAGGAGTGGCGGCGGTGATCCCGCTGTAATCCAGCAGACGGTAGCGCGAGTCAACCGTAATCGGTATCCCGCTCAGCGATGCGCGCGCTCGAATGCTGTTGAAAATCTCAGGGGTTGCGGCGCCGTATCCATAGTCGGAAAGCAGCAGCGCATCTGAGGCCCGAATATATCCTCGGCTTTGAAAGATCAGTTCATGGACAGCGGCCCGGTCGAGTGGCGTATCCGGCTCGCGGTCCACGCGGATCACCTGCTGGCGCGGCGAATGGGCCATGCCGGCCAGAATGCGGGTCTTGGTGACCGTTCCGCGGCCCTTGATGCGGCGAATTCCGGTGACCGAAATATGTTTCTGGCGGAAAGCGTGCAGAAGCGCGCGCCCCGCTTCATCATCGCCGATCACGCCCACGGGCAAAACATTCACTCCCAAATCAGCCAGGTTGTAGATGGCATTGCCCGCACCCCCTGGGACAATCGTCCGGTCCCGATGGCACAGAATGAGCACGGGAGCTTCACGCGAGACGCGGGATATTTCGCCGTAGATGAATTCGTCCGCGATCAGGTCGCCCAGAACAGTGATGCTGAGCTTGGGAAATTGGTCGATGATTTTGACCAGCCGGTCAGATGGTTTGGAGTTCTTTTGCATGTGAAATAAAATTGTCTCATGCCGTGAGCTAAAAGCGGCATCCGGAACGTTCTTCCACGGTGCGCAGCAGTGTATCCATCACTTTTTCCGCATCTTGCAACTCCAGATCGAGGGTGGCTGTCCTGAAGGTCCCCAGTTCTGCCAGGAACGATTTCAGGTTGATGGCGTCCTTTTCCGTGGTAATGAACTCCCGCGCCCCGTTTTGGGTCTTGATTCGGAGCAGCCGGTGAATATCACGCTGCCGGTACCGATGATGATCGGGAAAGGCGACAGTGGCCACCAGTTCCATTCCCAGTTGCTTCAAGCCGGCAAAGAACTGCTTCGGGCGAGCGATTCCGCAAAATGCCACAGCTTTGGCCCTGGAATCGACAAAATGAATATACCTGCGAGCCCGCCAGGCCAGTTTTGCCTGCCTCGGCTGATGAGTATCAGGAGCCAGTACGACTGCGTCGGCGCGGTCCAGCGAGGCCAGTGGCTCACGCAATTTTCCAAAAGGAAGTAGAGTGCCTGACAGGTCGGAGTCCGGGAGCATCACGATATCAAAATCACGATGTAACCGACGGTGCTGGAATCCGTCATCGAGAAGATGCAGCCTGGCCGGGAACTTCTCTTCCGCCAGCAATCCAGCCTGGTATCGATCTGCGCCTACTATCACCGGGACCTGCAGTTTGCAGGCGATCAGTAAAGGCTCATCGCCAAACTGTTCCGGCGTTCCGGTGGGGTCTACGATGGCAATTTCTTTTGAACAGCGTCCGTAACCACGGGAAAGCACGTCAAACTCGATTCCCCGCTCCTTGAGCAGCCCGCCCAGAGTCACTACAAATGGCGTCTTCCCGCTTCCGCCAACGGAGATATTGCCGATGCTTACGACCGGCCGCGCCAGCTTGAAGCTTTTCAAAACCCGATGGTCATAAAGTGCATTGCGAAGCGCGACTCCTGAACCGAAGATTGCGCCAATCGGATCAATCATGCCGTTGCCCTTGAGGTGAGCCTGGCGAACCCGGCCCGGTGAGAAAAGGACGCAGCGCCTCCAGGGTTCGTGCGGTTGCTCCCGCGTATTGGGCAAAGAGTTGCTGCGCGCGGTTGCCTAAAGATCCTCGCTCCTGGGGATTGCCGATCAGCGCCAGCCACTCGCGGGAGAGGTCCTGAGGAGTTATCACCCTAAGGCCGCCGCCCTGCTCGAAGATGCGGGCAATCTCCCGAAAATTGTGCATATGAGGGCCGCTCAAGACAGCTACACCATGCTGCGCCGGCTCCAGAATATTGTGGCCGCCCACCGGAAACAGGCTGCCGCCCACGAATGCCAGGTCCGCGAGGGCATAGACAGAAGCCAGTTCGCCAACGCTATCCAGCAGAAAAACTTTGCCGGCCAGGCTGCCGGATGCGGGCCAGGTGCTGCGCCGTGTCAGAGAAAGCCCTGATGTGGAAACCAGGCCCGCAATCTTATCGAACCGTTCCGGATGACGTGGCGCCAGAATCAAGACTGCTTTGGGATGCTGTTTCAACACATCGTTGAACGCGGCCAGCAATATTTCTTCTTCGCCCGCCGTTGTACTGCCACAAACAATTACCGGAGCATCTTTCCCCAACGCACGGCGAAGATCGACCGTGATGGCAATGGCGGCGCTGGGGTTCACATCGAACTTCAAATTGCCGCTGACGTGTACCCGTTGCTCGTCCGCTCCCATTTCATATAGCCGCTGAGCGTCTTCCTTGGTTTGCGCCAGGAACAAATCGATGTCCGCAAGCACCGGGGCAAAGAACCACCGGAACCGGCGATAACGCGGGAAAGAGCGGTCCGAGATACGGCCATTCACCACAGCAATCGATGCCCCGCCCTCTTTAACCAGATGCAACAGGTTGGGCCAGAACTCCGTTTCCGCCAGCACCAGCAGGCTGGGCCGCAGCACCTTGAGGTAGGAGTGGATGGCAAAACCGAAATCCAGCGGCATAAAGAACACCTGACCTTCTCCAAAACGCTCTCGTGCAATGCGCTGTCCGGTCAAGGTGGTGGTCGAAATGAAAATCGGTTTCTCTGGACAGGTAGCCTGGAGTTCGTGAACCAGGTTGCTGATGGCCAGCACCTCTCCTACTGAAACCGCATGGATCCAAATGGAGCCTTTCCGGGCGCTGGTCTTAATTCTCTCCGGAACAACTCCCAGCCGTTCCGCCAGGCCGGCACGGTACTTCTTGCTCCGCACCATCTGGAAGAGCCACCAGGGAAGCGAAATCAGGACTGCCAGCGCCATAACCAGGCTGTAGAGGATGTACATGAAGGAAAGTACATTCTATGCGCGCGGCGGTCCAGTTGCGAAAACCGGTGAGTAAGACCAGCATGGCGACGACCGCCAGTTGTGAAAACCCGGCGAAAGGACGCATAATCAGGCTGTGAAGCTCTACAGCATCTGCACGCTCTTATTGATCCTGTTGGTCTTGGCGGCAGTGAATCTTCCGGCGGACAACAAGAAGGCCTTTGATCCTCCCCGGGCCACTCACGCCAAGACCTATCCTGCGCATGAAGCGCACGATGACGAAAAGGTCTCTGTGGCCATTGATCCATTTGACCTGGCGGATAAAGCCGCAGTCTTCAAGGTGAACTACCGGGACAACGGCTTTCTTCCGGTGCGCGTTATCATCTCCAACGACAGCGATAAGCCGGTGATGCTGAATGATCTGAGCATTGAATTTATCACCGTCAACCGGCGCAAGCTGGAGCCTGCCGATAAAGATGATCTCTACCGCCGCCTGGCGCGGACAGGAAAAACTCCCGGCAAGCCCGGCGTCCCACTACCCCTTCCTCTTCCCAAGCGCGGGCAGAAGCCGGCTGTCAGCAATGAGACACTGGCGGAAATCGATGCGGCCCAGTTCTACACCTTCCCTGTAGAGCCGCACTCCCTGCACAGCGGGTTTGTCTTCTTCGATGTCTCGGGTATTGACAATCCTGAAGCCGGGGCCCACGTATATGTCGCCGGTATGAAGGTGGACGGCAGGGAGCTTTTCTATTTTGATATTCCGCTGGAGAAGTACCTGAGCTATCAGCCGGGCAAATAAATCCTAACGCTCATCGCGCTCCGCAACAACGCTTGTAACGTTTTCCGCTGCCGCAAGGGCATGGACTGTTGCGCCCCGCAACGCCGGCGCCAGGCCGGGCCGTAGGATGATCTCCGGTGCCCTCTGACTGGCTTTGGATGTTCTGGTATCGGATTCGCTGTGCGGCTCCGAATTTGAGACTGGTCCGGACCATAGCGAGTGCAATCGTGCTTGAATCAGGGATTTCCGACGACTGAAACTCTTCGTGCTCCAATATTTGTTTGGCGGCCGCAATGGCTGCCGAACTGGTGGGGAGCACTGCGCCGCTCGTCATCCAACAATCCCCAAGGGGAATGGTTCTCGCGGCCAGAGGCGAGTCTTGACCCGTCGATGCACCTTGGCTGAGGCCAAGATCCATGATAAAGATGTCCTCTTTCCAGAGCGCATCCCTGCATTGGGCGCCCGCTCCCGGCAAAAAACTTTGGGGAAGCAAAATTCTGAATGTGGCCTTCAGATAGGCTTGCAGCAGATAGTGTTCATCCGTTCCAGCAGGTGGAGCTTGAGATTCCGCATATCTCTGGACAACGGTTTTCCCGTCTTTCATCCAATCGTAGATACAGCAATCCATGAGCACACTCTTGGTGCCCTCGTCGTCAAACACCAATGTCCCATTTCGCAAGATGCCGATGGCTCTGCCGATCGCGTAGAAAGCTTCTCGAGGAACTGTCGCACTGATTCGCGCATTGAGACGCTGGCTAACAGTTCGCAGCCGCCTGTATCGTTCGACATCAGCAGAAGAGAAAGAAGGTGCCGTGGTCATTTCTTTTTTTATACATGATTTGTCCCAAAAATTATTAATTAAGTCTCTCAATAAGCGGATATTCTGCTTACCTGGATGAACTCTCAAATCGAGGTCCGATACCAAATGACTGTGCGTCCTCGGCGGACGATCTTCGGGTTAGAGCAACATAAAACTAATGCCTCCCGCGAGATCATCGCAGGGCTAACGACCTTCACCACCATGTCGTATATCGTGGTAGTGAATCCCGCCATTCTGGCCAATGCCGGCATCCCGGTAGGGCCCAGCTTTGTGGCCACGGTGCTGGCCGCCATTTTCGGATGCGTGCTGATGGGCCTGTACGCCAATCGTCCATTTGCCATTGCGCCTTACATGGGCGAAAACGCCTTTATCGCTTTTACCGTATGCCGGGCCCTCGGCTACCGATGGCAAGCCGCGCTGGCGGCGATTTTTATTGCGGGCGTGCTCTTTATCCTCATGACCGTCTTCCGCCTACGCCAATGGATTGTAGACGCCGTGCCCCAATCCTTACGCTACAGCTTTGCCGTGGGCATTGGTTTGTTTTTGACGTTCATTGGGCTGAATCAGGCCGGTATTGTGACGCTCGGAGTCCCGGGGGCGCCCGTGCATTCCGGCCATCTCACAGCCGCTCCTGTGCTGGTAGCCATCACCGGCTTCCTTCTGATTTCTATTTTGATCATTCGGCGGGTGCGCGGAGCAATTCTGCTCGGCATTCTCATCGCCGCAGCTATCGCGTTTCTTGTTAAGACCGCACAGCCTCCCGCTCACTTGTTGAGCCTGCCTCCCAGTCTCCGGCCGATACTTTGGCAACTCGATTTTGCGGGGGCCTTGACCTGGCGCAGCTTTCCTATTGTGCTCACCATCTTCATCATGGCTTTTGTGGATACCATGGGCACCCTGATTGGGCTCTCCGCGCGCGCCGGCTTTCTTGACGAACACGGAAATCTTCCGCAGATCGAGCGGCCCATGCTGGTGGACGCGCTTTCCACGTGTTTTGCGTCCGCCGTTGGCACCACCACTTCCGGGGCCTTTGTTGAATCTGCAACCGGCATTGAAGCCGGTGGACGCACCGGATTGACTGCCCTGGTTGCCGCCGGCTGTTTTGCCCTTACGCTGTTCTTTGCGCCGCTGGTGGCGTCCATTCCGCCCCAGGCCTACGGTCCCGCGCTGATCGTCGTCGGCCTGTTTATGCTGGAACCGATTACCAGGATCGATTTTAGCGACTACACGGAATCCATTCCCGCATTCGCTGTGGTCGTCCTGATGTGCTTTACCTTCAATATCGCAGTTGGGGTTACAGCTGGATTCGTTTTGTATCCCTTATGCAAGCTGGCTGGCGGCAAAGCCCGCCAAATCAAGCCTGCGCTGTGGGTGCTGACGGCGCTGTCGCTGCTGTTTTTCGTTTTCTATCCTTACGGCTGATGACAGATCGCTGGTGCTGGATGGTCTTCATTTCCGCTTTTCTCGACTTGCTACTTTCTATAAGAGGCCATAACTTCCGATCTGTCCGTATTCGCTTGAATTCATGCAGCAGAGCGGCCAGCCGCCCTATCTGGTTGCGGATAGTTTCCCACGCATTATCCTCCTGGCCATCAAACGCATGTTTACTTTTCGAGTCGAGGCAGACTGCAGCAAAGCGTTCACCATCATGACTGCTGGATTCGTTTCGATCGCCAAAGGGTACTGGGTAGCAGAGCACACTGGCAAACTCAAGTTGCAATCCCGCAGGTGGCGGCTGAAATTTCTTACAGTCCCCATCCATTGGCACCTTAAGTAAATCCGGGCAATAATAGCGCACACCATCGTGGATGGTTGCGCCGACCAAAGACGAATATGGAAAGTATCGTCGATCCTTTTCCAACTCACCTTCCTGTATTACGTCTTCAACACATCCGGGTAAGACTGCTTCATCGCAGTCAGCGCCTAAATGCAAGAACACGCTTAAAGTTCTCAGGTCGAACCTGGGATAAGCATTTTGCACCAAGTCAAAAGTGCGGGTGGTAATTTTGCCGATTCCCTGGCTCAGTGTGATTAATTGGCTTGCGGGGTAGGAGTTAGGGGTTGCCTCAACTTCCGTCTGCACGGAAGCGAAGGCGCGATCAACTTTGGCTCGAGCGTCTTGCACTACCTGTGCGCGAATCGAATGTACCGTATCGTATTTGCTGAATCCGAAGATAGTCAAGACCAAGACAATGGGAATCACGTGGCGCAACAAACTGCGAAGAATCTTCAGCCTCTCCGACTTGTTTTCGAGCCATTGCCATCTGGCGACCAATCCCAGAAGCACCGCGGGCAGCAGGATCATGTAGTGCCGCGCGAAATCAAACATTACACCCCACATAAGAACAAAGAATTCGGAGATGGGCTGTGGGAAAGCCAATAGTAACAATACCGTTGCTGTGAGAGTGACGGGGCTCATTGAAGTCTCCCTTCAGGCGACAATTCGCGAGTGTCTTATATAACCGACGAAGCGAGGATGCGATGGGCGAGAAGCCTGAACTGGGGGAGGTTCCACCGAAATCGCACTCCCCATTAGGTAGTGAGGAAGGCGAGAGAAATGTTTCAAGGTTCAGCAAATAAAGTTGGGACAAGAGCGATGTTTAGTGCAGGTTCCCGCTCCAGCAATCTTTGAGACGTCTGCATTTCGCATCTATAATCTGCTTTATGGCCACACTTACCCAGCTCTCGCCCGCTGTCCGTGAGAAATACGAGCCGGTGATCGGGCTGGAAGTCCATGTCCAGCTACTGACCGCGACCAAGATTTTCTGCTCCTGCTCCACCCGGTTTGGCGCTCCGCCGAATACCAATGTCTGTCCGGTGTGCCTGGGGCTCCCTGGGGCGCTGCCGGTGCTCAACCGAAAGGCGGTGAAGTTTGCGGTGCTGGCGGCCCAGGCGCTGAATTGCCAGATTCGGGAGACCTCCATCTTCGCCCGTAAGAATTACTTTTATCCCGATTTGCCTAAGGGATACCAGATTTCGCAATTCGATAAGCCGGTGGCGGAGCACGGTTGGATTGAGATACCGTGCCCCGGCGGCACAACCAGGCGGATCGGAATCACTCGCCTGCATCTGGAAGAAGACGCCGGCAAGAGCATTCACGACGGCTTCCCGGCTGCCGCAGCCAGCACCCTGATTGATTTGAATCGCAGTGGGGTGCCCCTGGCCGAGATCGTCAGCGAGCCCGACATGCGCTCGCCCCAGGAGGCGTACGAATATCTGACTCTCTTGAAAGAGATCATCCTGTATACCGGGGTGAGCGATTGCAATATGGAAGAGGGCTCTCTACGTTGCGATGCCAATGTGAGCGTTCGTCCTCGGGGCCAGGAGAAGTTCGGAACCAAGACGGAGATCAAGAACGTAAATTCCTTCCGCTTTATCCGCGATGCGCTCGAGTACGAGATTGAGCGACAGATTGAGATCATTGAAAGCGGGGAGCGAATTCACCAGGAAACCCGGCTCTACAATTCCGCTGAAGGCAAGACTTACAGTATGCGCTCCAAGGAGCAGGCTCATGACTACCGCTACTTCCCTGAGCCCGATCTGCTCCCGCTGGTGGTCGATGCGCGCTGGCAGGCGGAGATACGCCACACCTTGCCGGAACTCCCGGAAGCCCGCCGCAGACGTATGGTCGCCGAGTATGGAATCACCGAGCAGGATGCGCAGGTGCTTACCGTTACCAGGACCCTGGCCGACCAATTTGAAGAAGCAGCCAAAGCCGCCAAGAATCCAAAGCGGGTGGCCAATCTGGTGCAGGGCGAACTCATGGGGCGTCTCAAGGCAAAAGGGCTGGAGATTGAACAATCGCCGGTCTCCATGAAGGGTGTGGCTATGTCGGCCGATCTGCTGGAATCGAAGACTATCTCCGGCAAGATCCTCAAAGACCTTTACGACAAGGCCTTTGAAAATGGCGAAGATTTCCCCGTGGTATATGAGAGGGAAAAACCACAGCAAGTCACCGACTCGGCTGCCATCGAAAAGATTATCGACGAGGTGATTGCCGCAAGCCCCAAGCAACTTGAGCAATACCGCGGGGGCAAGACCACGCTAATTGGCTTCTTTGTCGGACAGGTCATGAAGGCCTCCAAAGGCCAGGCCAGTCCGGAAATGGTCAATGATTTATTGAAGAGCAAGCTTGGTTGAGGTGGCTCCTAGCTGCTGGCTACTAGCTAGGCCATATGCCGCCCTTCGGGGCTCTGGTTCTTACCCTGATCCTACCCAGGCCTTGCGGCCTGCTTCCACGATTCTTACTCATGTTCACGAATAAGCCAATGCTAGTGTGGTGGGTCATTAATTCGCATCAGTTGTTCTCGTCCAAGAATGTTGATTTGTCGAGATTTGCTGCTTTCTCATGTTCGATGAATTAATGATTCATGCTTATCCAAACCGTCACCGCAATGACATCTCCAATGGGCAGACGTAAAGACGCTCATTCATAGGCCAACGCGTCAATGGGATCCTTCCTCGCAGCCTGGAGTGCGGGATAAGCGCCTCCCAGCATGGCGCCCAGGATCGCTATGATTGAGGCGTACACAATCCACTTGCCCTGGATGAGCACCTGCATGGTGGGAAAGTTATTGTGGATCACCATGCGCGCAAGGAAGCTCGCGCCGATGCCGATGATAGCTCCACCGATGGCCAGAAGCATGGCTTCGCGCAACACGAGATTGACGACCGAGAACCTGGATGAGCCCAGCGATTTCAGGATTCCGATTTCATGGGTGCGCTCCAGCACTGCGGTGTACATGGTCTGAAAAATCACGATAAAGCCGATCATTGTAGCTATTCCTATTATCAATTCGACGACTCTGGAGAAACCGGGAAGATTGGTGGCGGTCATCAGGGTGAGCCACTCACGCATAGAACGAACCTGAAGGTCGCTGCCTCCGGGAAGATTGGTGATCGACCGAATCACCTGTTTAACGGTTTCCTCCGCCGGGTCATCAAGTTTGACATAGAAGATTGAGGCCTTACCCTCTGACCCAACCAATCTCTGCATACTGGTTAAGGCGATGTACTTTCGCGCGCCTTTGCCATGCTCCACGATGCCGGCAATGCGGAACCGGCGGTTCCATATTACGACCTGCGAGCCTACCGTCGCCTGGTTTGCTTTAGCAAAATAATCATCCACCACTACTTCGTCCGGGTTCTGGAAACGTCCCCCCGCCAAATAAGAGAAAGGCCCGGCGATTCTCTCGAATACATCAGGATCAATTCCATAAATGGTTTCGACTCCCCCAGCGGTGTTGAGTTGCACGCCTACCGGCGCAACCGCCACCACATGTGGCAATCTGCTCAACTTGTCACCGAGCCTGGTGGACATGGGCAGGCCGGAAAGACCCATCATGAAAGAGGTCCCCGGCGGCTGGACCATAATGTCGGCACCCATTCCCTGTTGCCGCTGGCGGCTATCGTCCACAACGCCCAGCAGCAGGCCGATAATTACCAGAATCAAGACGACCTCAACTGCGATACCGGTGATGCTGATGAGAGACCGAACGGGGCGATGCAGCAGGTTCGAAATGATCAGCTTATTCATTGCATCTCGCACACCTCAATGGAGGTCATCTGCGACTGCGCGGGCACCCGTGGTTATAGAACCATGAAGGGCTTCAGTTCATGTTCGATATTGCCTGGGTCGGCTGCGGCGCCGCTATTCAATCTGTCCAGAATCCGTTCGACTGCCTGTTTGGCCTGCCACCGCTCACGGCTGAGGATGAAACCGTCGAACACGTGATCGCCACGAAGGGCCTTGCCAATTTCAGTCTCCCGCTCATGCTCACCCAATTCAGTGAAATACACTACCCGGTAGCAGCCGCTGCCTGCTGCTTCCCGATAGATCTCGAACATAATTCGCTTTTCGTTTTCGATGTTCATGTTGCTGCATGCTTAGTCGGCGGCGATCCATTGCGTGACCCCAGGCTCAGGCTCCGGCAGCAACTGTTCTCGCAGCTTTCGCTCGTATTCCGCCAGTTGCTGCTCTATGTTTTGGGATACTTCAGACTTCCTGACCAGATCCTCGCGATAGCGCCGCAGGAAATAGTCAATGGTTTCCACGCGAATCCTGATAGAGCCGGTAGGCTTGTTCTCATCCAGATCCTTGAATGCAAAATAGGGAGTCCCGGAATTCTCGATAATGTCTTCGATGACGGTATAGATCGGGGCATCATGGCCGCACTTGAAATTTGAGATCTCCAGAGCGACCAGATTAGGATGGCGAGCCGTGAACTTGGCCGCCCAGATCTTGTGATTGGTGCTGGCGGAATAGGCGTTTTTCCAGACGTCGGTAATATCGAGGGGATGCTTGATGACTCCGGCGCGTACCTCATCGCCGAAAAGGCGTTCCAGCAGGTCTTCATCCAGCGGCAAGGTGCTCTGCGAGAAGACGGGATAACCAAGCTTCTGGAATTCATCCATGATCTCGTGGTTCACGCCGGGGTCATGGTGATAAGGCCTGCCCAGCATCACAATGCCAATGCGGTTCTCACGTTCCAGCATGTCCAGCGTTCCACGGGCGCGCCGACGGAGGCTGGTCTCGTATTCCTCCAGCGCATTGTATCCTTGCTCTACAGCGCGTTCGTTCTCCTCTTCGGAGAGCCCCAGCACCGGGGCCCAGGCCTGAAACATCTGCAACCCGAACAGCTGACGGTCCGCCAGATTGAGGATCGGATCCACATACCTGATCCCGTTTTCAGCGAAGACGTCCGTCTCCTTGGTAAAGGCCGCCTTCACCGCATTCGGTGTCGCGGTGACTGTGGGACAGGCATTCGAGCCAGTGGCGTGCTTGAGCGGCGAGCAGAGCACGTCAATCATGGGAAAGAAGATTACGTTCAGCGGCTTCTTGGCATGCTTCACCGCAATGAGGTTATAGACATGAGGAATGCCGATCTTTGACGGGAAGCATGGATCAATGGCGCCCCGTCCTGATCCGGCTTTGTATAGTTCGTGGCTCGTATAGTCGGAATAGATGATGTTTTCGGGCTCGACTCCGAGTGATTCCAGGTATGCGCTGAATAGCGGGGCATAAACATACATGTTCAGCACTTTGGGCATGCCTACTCGCAGAGTGGCACGCCGTTTCATCAACTCGATTCGCTGCCGCGTAGCGGCCGTCCAGCCCCGCGGCGGGGGATCGGCAATCTTCCGGGGGTTGCGTGATCTCCAAACCTCGTGCGAAGCAATGTCCACGAAATTTGGATTGGCAGTCTTCATCGCATCCAGGCCAGCCTTGATGCCACGCATAGCGCTAACGTCTTCCACCTGGCCTTTTTCGCACGTGGAGATAATCAAACGCTGTTCGCCTGCCTGTAGCGGCACTTTGGATTTGAATATCGGCGCCTTCCAGTTTTGGACTTCGCCTGCCTGGACATCAATGAACGTGCGCAGACAGTTGTTCTTGCAGAAATAGCAGCGTGTGTTTTCGTTGCGTGTGGTGCGGTAGCTGATGTTCTTGACCGCATCCAGGCCGATGAACGTAGTCTTAAGTCCGTTCTTCCACAGGCGCATGGCCTCGACCGCGGCCCCGATTGCGCCGGATTCGCCACAATGCTCATGCACTATCACCTCGGGCTGCGTTTCCGAACTATGGAAGTGCGATTTCACGAAATCCACTTCCGCTTTCACCGCTGCCAGATTTTTCTGAGTGCCGCCCTGAAGAATGAAGCGCCTCCCCAGCTTGGCCAGATTGGGAATACTGGCTACATAAAGAAAGATGTTCTTGGGCAGCACGGCGGCCAATCCGGCCAGAATCTCTTCGGCCCGCCATCCCTGGCGCTGGAAATTCACAATGTCCGACTGCATAAAGACGGCGCAGCCATAACCAAAAACCGGCATCGTCTGGGCCGCGAAGGCGATGTCAGCGTATTCATCCACTTTTATCCCCAGTGCCTCCGCCGTGGATTGCAGGAAGTACCCGTTTCCGGCCGAGCACTGAGTATTGAGCTTGAAGTCCTTGACACGTCCGTCCTTGAGCACGATCAGCTTGATGTCCTGCCCGCCAACATCCACTATGCAATGCGGGTCTTTGTAAGAGCGCATGGCGGATTCGGTATGCGCCACAGTTTCGACTAACGCCACATCGGCGTGCAGCACGTCTTTAAGAATGTCCTTGGCATATCCGGTGGTTCCAACGCCGAGGACCTCAAGCGTAGCTTCCTGCGCCTCTACCTGAGAGCGCAGGGAATTAAACATGTCAATCGTGTCCTGGATAGGATTTCCATTGGAAAGCTGATATGCCTTGCACATAATCTCGCCTTCGGTCGAGAGGAGTACTGCTTTGGTCGAGGTCGAACCGCCATCCAGACCGACAAAGCCGCTTATTGTTTGTCCTGCAAGAAAGCTGGCCGGGACGAAGCGCTTGATCGTGTATTTCTCCTTGAACTCATCCAGCTCCGCGGTCGAGGCGCTCAGCCCACGACTGCCGGATTTGGCTTTTTCCTCCAGCCGTCCGACTTGAATGTAATCCTGCAGGCACTCCGTACCGCGATAGCGGCCGGTCTCTGCGTCTTCATCCTTGCCGAACTCCACCGCGCCTATCGCGGCAAAATATTGTGCATTCCCCGGAACCTTAATCAGCTCTTCAGGCTTGACGCCGTCAGGAATCTGGATCTTGCGCTCTTCCCAGGTCTTAGGAATGCTGTGTTGCCAGGCTTCCCGCATGCCACGAATGAAGGAGTTCGGTCCACCAAGGAGCAGCACATGCGGACGCAACGTATGTCCACGAGTGAGGACGGAAAGGTTCTGATGCACGATGGCATCAAACAGAGAGGCCATTAGCTGGTCAGACGGTATGCCTTGCTTTTGTAATCCGTTGATATCGGTTTCAGCGAAAACGCCACATTTGCCTGCTACGGGATGCAATTTGATCCCGAAATATCCCTGATTGCACAGTTCGTCCGTTGGTATTTTCAGCTTGGCATTGATCTTGTCTATGACGGCGCCTGTGCCTCCGGCGCACTTGTCATTCATGGAAGGAATTTTCTTCTTGCGACCACTGGATTCATCTTCTTTGAAGACAATGATCTTGGCGTCCTGTCCGCCCAACTCGACGACTGAATTCACCTCCGGGTGAAGCTTCTCCACGGCGAGGGAAACCGCTGTGACCTCCTGCACAAATTTTGCCCCGAGCTGAGGCGCCAGGGATCCGCCTCCCGAGCCGGTGATGAACATGCGGCAGTTATTGGGAGCAATGCCGATCTCGCTCTCCATTCTGTTCAGGAATTCCAGCACTTTTTCGGGCTGTTTGGTTTCGTGGCGCTGGTAGTCCTGCCATAAGATGGCATCAGATTCAGCATCTACCACGACTGCTTTTACGGTGGTTGAACCAACGTCAAGCCCAACCGTGTACTTGCTCTTGAATGGCTCGCTGGCCGCTGCCGCCAATCCGGCCTCAATGTGTCTGGGCATCTTGCGAGCCAGGTGGCTGGAACGTGTCAGCTCTTCAATGCGCACATCCACTTTGGTTGAGCCATTCGAACCGCGACCAATATGATCGTGATGTCCGGCCACAATGCCTCCTTAATCACTCCAGTTGGTTACGCCCTGAAAGCCGTGCATTGCCTGCTTGAACAGCCACTTGATCACGCGCGCATCGTTGTAGCAGAAGCCAACGATGTGATTGAGCGTGGAAAAGCAATGCGGTTGGCAGGCTTTCTTCATCTCGTTGAGTTGGGCAACCTCAAACTTGTGGTTCTCGATCGTGCCCCAGTCATAACCTGCCGAGTACATGGGGAAGCATGGGGCGAGTGTCCCATCGGTACGGATGATGCATGTGTTCTGACCGGCGCGGCAGTTCCATTCTTGTAACTGGCCGCGCATGAACTGCTTCATCTCCGCCAGGCGCGAAGTTGAGTTAGTCATCTTGTATCCGGAGTTTTGTTTTTCGATCAGCCAATCGAGCAGCTCATCTACCTGATCGTAGTGCCTGGGTGTGATGAAAGTGGGGTTCTCCTCCAAATGCTTGAAGTGCGGCTGCTCGGTCATAGGTGACTCACAGATGTGATAGTCAGTTGCCACGCCCTGCTCGTGGGCAATTTCGGTGAGCTCACGCACATCGTCCATGTTGTTCCCACAAATATTGATGTTCAGAAACACGCTGTATCCGTACCTGTATTGCTTCTTCATCAAATAATCGAAATACGGCCGGATCGGCAGCAGCGCCTTGGGCAGTCCAGGTTTGACATCAACAGCGTCAATGGCGAGATTGACCACCGAGACGCCTGCATCTCCGAGCCGGTCAATGACCGCGGGGCGCATGAGACGTCCGTTCGTAGGCAGGTACACCCAAAAACCCTTCTTCGCGGCGTAATAGATTACCTTGTGGGCAAAATCGGGCCGGAGGAGTGGTTCGCCTCCCATAAGTGCGAGCACCCGGCAGGTAGTCGAATGCAGCCAGTCGATGGATCGCTTGGCAATATCCTCCGTCATCCCCTTCACACTGTTTTCAAACGCCCAGCAGTAGTGACAATCAAGATTGCACTTCCACTCCGTGAACAGGTAGGCAATGATCGGATGAAAATCACCGGGAAGGAGCCGGGACTTGAAATAGGGTAGTGCCCAGCCATGCAACGTGTGCATGATCTGCGGCACTGTCCAATGGCGCTTGCCATCCATCGACCGGTAGTCGGTGTCCGGACCGTTCTGCAGCTCGGGACGGCTTGGGAATACGGGCTCCGGCAGCTTCTGCGGCTCCCCCAATGTGGGTGGCGGGGCGACGGGCTTAACCGCAGGCTGCATCAGCACTTCATGCAGTTGGACATCGAGACGAAACGGGGGAGGAGAATCTGTGGTTCCCTCATGCTGTAATTCAGCCATAATGGCGCCTTCCTTTCAATCGCCTTCCCGCCAGGATTCAAGAATCAGGCCGCGGTAGCCAGAGCCGACCGCGAAACGGGGACACGCTGCAGCCGCGCTCTTCGATTCATCAGGTCGTTTACGTGCAACACGAAGTTCGCGGCCACACCGGTCACACCTTCGCGTTGCGGCACGGGATAGAAGAGATGCTGCAGTTGGGGATGATCCGCAACATAGGATTTAATATCGTCCAATTTCTTTCCCGTGGATTCCAGGACGCGCTCGAACTCCATTCTCGCCTTGACCTTGGCTTCGCCGAGGGCCATCTGCACCCGGCTGTGGGCATTGATCTCCCCCTCACCGGAAGTTTCGATGGGAAGAAAGATCATGTCCTTGAAGTGGTTGGCGACCGCAGATTGCGCGCCGTCCGATTGCGTGGAGGGCATGCACCCGAAGGGTTTCAACGCAAGCACCATGTGGCAGAGGCGGTGCTTGGTGTAGTAGATATTCTTGCCGACTTCCAGGTGCCCCTCACCGCCACGGGCAAACTGGTTATAAAAAGGATGGGCGAGCTCGGCCATCTCTTTTTGTGAAACCAGATGGTGTGCGATCCCGCCCAGGCCGCTCACGACGCGGTGATACTGGCGGGCATAGATTGCCTCACCCACTGTCATCATTGCCCACTTCTTGCGGTAATGCAGATCGTTCAACAGTAGCTTATGCAATTCATACCAATCGACCTTCTTGTAACGAGCATCGAGAGACTTCCGCTCCCGCCAGCGCTCCTTGACCTGATACATCATGTACATGATCCAGGTGGCGATGGGTTCTACCAGCACCTGCGCTCCTTCCCGTTCCAGGAAGGCGAACATATTGAAGTTGCCGTCGCCTTCAGTGATTTGCGCCCAGAACTCGCCGATAATTTTCACGATCGGCTTGACGCGCAGCCGATCCACTTCAATCTTGCCAAGTTGATCACGCACTTCCTGAAGACATGCTTTGTAGGCCGATCCATACAGGTGTTCCCAAACCTTCCCCAAGGAGTTGACTATCTTTTCCCATCCGGCACCTTTGTGCTTCGCAATCTTTGCGGAAAGCCATTTCGGGAGGTCCTCATGGTCTTCAAAAGGTTTGCGCTCACGTAGCAGCGTGCAGAGCCGGTCAACGGATTCGTGAAAAACACGGTCTGTGTCTCCTTTATTTATTTCGTAGGGGCGGATGCGATAGATCATTTCGTTTGTGATGTCGCCCACATTCAGCGCATTGAACATGCCCATGCCGAAATCGACAGTAAACTTCAAGCCGGGTTCGCCGGAAGCGGCCTGGATTCCATCATTCTGCTGGAAAAGAAGCACCCTGAAACCGTCAAACCCGGCATTCTGCAGAGCCAGGCGATATTCCGACTCGTACATTCCGAACCGGCACGGGCCGCAGGAGCCGGCCGTGAAAAAGATGTATTTATCAATGATCTCGCGGCGAGATATGCCGCTGGCTTCGAGTCCTTGCAGGTACTGGACGAGGTTTCCAACTGTGAAGTAGGTGGGATTGCATTGCCCGTTGTTGCCGTACTCTTTGCCGAGCTGGAAGGCGGCAACGTTGGGAACCGGCATGATCTTGCAGCTATATCCGGAGCCCTCAAATACAGCTTGAATCACTTTCTCGTGCTTCCACGTCAATCCGCCAAAGAGGATCGTGACCTTTCCCCGCTCATCGGCGGTGAAAGCCCTCTCTACGGGCCGGCGGAAGTGCTGAACACGGCTGCTGTCAAGCTGGGCTTCTCTTGCGAGCCGCTCGCGTTCTGCCGCGAGTCGACGATGAATTTCTTCTTCAATCTGAGGACGGGTGGTCAAATGCTCAAGTGGAATATCGACCTTGCTGACTGACATAATTCTCTCCTCTGTGCTTTTTTGAGAAGACTTGATGGAAAATCGCGGTTGGAGCAGGCAGGGCAAGTTTCATGCCTGCGGCTAATTCCGAAATTGGGAGTATGAGGGACTGGCGGATGCGCTGCGGATTTCTGAGGCCTGGTCCACAAACATGGTTAGGTTTTAGTGCAAATGCTGGTAGGAGGTTTTCCAGGAACTTGTGCCAGATTAGAGATCCTGACGCGCGGGTTTCGTCCAAACTAACCGCTGGAGATTCACGATGTGCACTAGCCGCACAGAAACCAAAATTAGTAAAACGGACTAGCATGGTACTGCCGCACTTCCCCATGTAAGAGCCACGCAGGCGAATTAGAAGTTGCCCTCCGTAATCGGAAAAGTTATGCGCCAAAATTCAGCTCGCAACCAGGCACGGCCACAACCGGAAAGTTGCGACCGATTGGATGCGATCCCAAGTAGACTCAGGTTCTCCTGACTTAGTTTCAAAGCGTCAACAAACGTCACCTCCTGAGTCCTCTTGAGCAGATAGTGCAAACCCGGAGGGTCTACCGGGCAGAAGCATTCCGCTGATCCTTCAAATTGAACAGCTTACTAAATCAACCGACGGTCTCCGTTCGGGCACTGTTGTCGAAAAATGCGCGAGCTTCCGAAAAATAAAAATAGACGCTACGCCGCTACATTTCCTCGTTTCTGGGACAAACTCCAAAAAATTGCGCCCTAACCCGACACCTTTGAACAGATACGTTGAAAACATTGGAGTTATGGATGACGAACTGCTTTTTTGTAACACCTCAAGGCGGATTTGTAAGAACTTGAAGACCATTTGTAAGACCTTGAGCACGGTTTGTAAGACCTTGAAGGCCGTTTGTAAGATCCTGAGCCCAGCATGTAAGATCTTGGACTGAACACTCGCTTTGCCCACCCTTCGCAAAAAAAACGGGAAAAATGCGCACCTGACTTGTGGACTCGACCGACCGCAAATTCGCAATTTCCAAAGAATTTACCCCAAATGCAGGACTTGAAATTCGTTACCTACTTTTAACTGAGACCTTGAGACAGACCGCATTTTTATTGGCTCCCTGAAGGAGCGTTCAGCCGTCAGCATTCAGCCCGTTTAACTGATTCGACAATTCTTGCGTTATTACCCTGCTTTTAACTGAGACCTTGAGACAAGCTGCAATTTTGCTGGCTTGGAGGCACCCTGAATATCCCACCCTTCGCAAAGAAGGATGTCTTGGGACTGGACGAAAAATGCGAAGGGTGGGGCACCCGACTACGTACACACGACCGAGCGGATTCGTATTCCTTCGGTCTGCTGGACACACGAAGACTAACCGGAGAAAGAGACCACGAATTTTAACGTCCTCGCGGATGACACAGATTGTCGAGAGACCCTTCCCCTTCGGCAAGCTCAGGGTCAGGGTTTCGCCTGCCGGCTCCCGCTACGCTCACGCCGGCAAAGCGGCTCAATTTGATTATATAGATACTACTAAGGCGGCAAGCGAGAGAATTTACCCCTAAATGTTTGGCGGGAGTGGACTAACTTATCGCCCGCATTGTCGGCTCCCGGCGCGATGTAGGCGTTTTCTATTCGATCCCGATTTTAGTTCCCAGACAGGAATAGTTTTGCTTCCCCGAATTCGTTGCGTGTAGCATCTGGGGTACAGCATTTCACCAACGCTTCATAATAGGATCGCGCTGCATCTCGATTGCCCATCGCCCTTGACGCACGCGCTGCACCGGCAAGAGCATTGAGCCGGGCGGGCGCCGCCTTCAAAACTGCCGCATACGCGATGGCCGCTGACTCTGGCTGGTGCAGTTCAAGCAGCAGGTCGCCCAGCATTTCAGACGCGGGGACTGTCCGTGACTCCACGCTGAAAGAGTCTTCCATAGCTACAGCTGCTTGCATCGTTTCCAGCGCTTCGGTGGGCTTCCTTTCTGCCCATGCCAGCCATGCCTTCGCCTCGAGTTGCTGTACGCTGGCCTCAGATTTCACCGAATGGCCAGTATGCATTTGGCAGTTCACACTTTGCATGTACTCCACCATACCGGCACGAGCTTGATCGAGCTTTTCAATGTCTCGCCGGGCTGCCATCACATCCCCGGATCGGGCGGAACCGATTGCACGCGCCCAATAGGTGCGAATCCTTGCGTATGGGAAAGTACCCGGGTCGGAGATCAGCATAGAGGCTTGTTTCCAATCATGGGTCTCAACTGAATACAGAGCCTCAAGAATGGCGTGGTCGTTCATAATGTCATTCGGCCTCGCCTCCGGCACAGACTTGATGCGCTCCACAATGTTCCGGGCACTCTCGTCATCCCCGATCTGCAAATACGCGTATGTGAGGTACATCATGGCATGCAACGCATCGCCCGATCCATCATCGCGTCCTGACTTCGTCGCTTCCTCAGCCGCCGCAAGAGAAGCGAGATTGGATTCGATTGCTTCCTGCCACATTCCTAAATGAGCAAAGATGTGGGCGGGCATGTGAAGAGCGTGAGGAGAAGATGGCGCAATCCGGGCATAGCGGCGGGCCGCATCGAGCGCTAATGGAGCGAGTTCCGCTGTGTCCGCAGCGTGAATCAGGTAATGTGCGGCCCCAGGATGCTCCGGCTGGGCGGCAAAGAGTTTTGTCAATATCGCAATTGCATTCTTCTGGTTCGTCAAATCGGCATCGTCGGGCAGTGTCAGCAACGAAAGCGCATAGAAGGCGGTAGCATCGTCATCTTTCGGGTAACGCTGATGGAGATCAAGCATCGCATCGGAATATATTTGGACGCGGGACATTTTTCCCAAATTCTGTTCTGGCTGATAGAACTTCCAGGCGGCATTGAGATATGCCACTTCGCGTGCATTCTTCTTTCGTAGCCGTTTGGCGCTTAAGAGGTAGTCGCGGCCTTGCTTCAGTGCTTCCGCAGTTGGTGAATCCCAAAGTTGATGATAAAGGGTCATGGCCGCACCCCAGTAGGCAATCGCGCACTGAGGATCTTTTTTCAGCACATGGAGAAATGTTTTTTCCGCCAGACCGTACTGGAACGAATGAAGCATGGCCACGGCGCTATTGAATTCGACCTGCACTTGGGGAGAGCAGGAATTCGCAAAGCGCACTCTGCCGAGATGCTCGGCTTGAGGTGGGGCGCCAGACGGGCTGATAGCTGATGAGGCAATGCTCAGCCCCAAGATGACGATAAAAGCGATGATTACCCTAGTATTGTTCATTATGTTGTTGTTTGTCAGCGAAGTGTGACTACTGCCGTGCTGATCTCCTTTGTTTCCCCCGCTCTGCCCCAGGAAAGCAAGACGCCGCTCTTAAGAACCTGCATTCGCGGATAGCCGAGACTTTGGGTACCGCTTGCTGTGATGATCGAAGGTGTTGCTGTTTCAGAATCCCGGTGTACATGCGCTGCAACGAGTTCCCCATGACCTTTTAGGTACCGAGTCCAAGCAATCAGGGAATCCCCTGAACTAAGCAGGGCTAACGCTGGTCTTCCCATTGGCTTGTGACTTCCGCTCGGGGAATCAATCGTTATTGGGCTTGCGAAAGTTGCTCCGCCATCAGGCGGAGGGCAGCCTGAATTGCACAGCTTTCCGGCTCATGGCAAAGAGAACGCTTAATGCGAGATTAGAGCGATTGTGAACAGGTAGGAGGACCACGGTCAGTGTGAGAAGAAAATCCGGTAGCAGTGAAAACTTGAGATTCAAAGTCAGTGAAAGCCTGGCGCAAAAGAAAGGGCACTGAACTGGTGGCCAATGGAATAGGCCGGGCAGTCGCTGAGCTGGTCTGCATGCAGCAGTTCATGGGGCATTTCTCGTGCTGTTGAACGACGGAAATTCCGGCTCCTGAGCGCGCATCTTCGTCAGTATGGTGCATCATCATGCCGCAGTTGTGTGCGTGCTTGGTGCGATGGCACATCTCTGCGCCCTTTCCTTGCATACATGACGATGCCCAAGCGGGCAACGCCATCGACCAGCAGAGGGCTGCGATCAGCGAGATGGATAATAACCGGCGC
>DATMMY010000124.1:0-9742 GCA_035569515.1 Candidatus Solibacter sp.
GGTTTTTCGTCTTTGGCGTCCTGGTCTTTTTCGCCGATGAACATCTTGATCTTTTCGAGCAGGGCGGGAAACAGGTCTTCCTTTTGCAGGCAGGCGGCGACGTCTTTTCCACCATCGATGGGGCCATAGCCCGTGACAATGATGACCGGCACTTCAGGATGGTCTTCGTGGACCCTGCGCGCCAGTTCCACGCCATTCATCCCTTCCATGCGGAAGTCCGTAACCAGGATATCGAAATCTTCCTGATTAAATTTGTTGAGCGCGTCCTCTCCGTTGAAGGCGCTTACGGCCCGATAACCCTGCATTTCAAGGATTTCACAGCTCAGTCTTGCCAGTACCTCATGGTCATCTACAAAGAGGATGGCTTTCATGAATGCCTCCTAAGGCAACAACGGCTCGGGAACTGCACGTAATCCAGGCCACGCGGGTTTGGCCAAACAATTTGTTTCTAAAACCGCGGTAAAAGATGCCTCACGCCAGGGCTAAATTTGCGTTTTGTCGAGTACCTGTTAGTCTACTCTCCCGAGGGCGGCAGATATAGTGCGGGCACCTCACTCTTTTTTATCAGCGCGTTAAAGGTCGGCACGTCCGCCGACAAGATTTGTTTCCATGCGGTGAGTTGCTGGTCGAGCTGCCCCCGCAGCATCCGGGCAACTTCATACTGCTGCTGGGTGGGAACGTTGTCTCCGGATTCCACACTCGACCTGAAGCTGTCGTATTGCTCATTGAGCATATTGGGGAAAGCCAGGTTGGCTTCAGAGCCCTTCATGTTGACTTGAATCAGCCGCTCTTCCACAGGGGTCATCTTCTTGTCGAGCGCCTCAGCCTGTTCCACCAGGGGCTTCATGTTGGCATCATGGGCGTAGCGCTGCTGAATCGCCTTGAGTTGTCCGCGCAGCTCGCGAATCTGGTTTACAGACCGATGCAGCTCGGTGTTGGCTTCGCGTATCTGCATGAGCAGATCAAACTGCTTTTCCAGATCCGCCTGAGTAATGTTTTTAACGCGAGGGTCCTGCACGATCTCAAAGGGTTGCGACTGGCTCTGGCTGCCGGTTGTGAGCTTCACCGTGTATTTTCCGGGGAGCACCAGCGGGCCTTCCGGTCCGTTGCCGCTATAGAATGCACCCGGGATTTTCACCGGCGGCTCCCAGCGCAGGTTCCAGGCATAGCGGTTCATGCCGGCAGAGGCGGGAATCGTGGTCACTTCCTTGATCTGGTCCGGCCATTCAGGCGGTTGTTCAGATTCCTTCTTTTCCCGGCTGGAGAGGCTGCGCACCAGCTTCCCGGCGCTGTCAAAAATCTCCAGCTTCACTTCATCTTTGGGTGCGGTCTTGAAGTAGTAATCAAGAATTGCTCCCAGCGGTGGGTCGTCGCCAACCGGGCCGCGCCTTTCAATGGCCTCGGGCAAGTGGAGGCGCACGACCGTTTGGGGCTGGTAAAGGACCATTTGGGCATTGGCGGAATTGGCATCGATCTGCCGCAGGGGAGTTATGTCGTCCAGCACCCAGAAGGCGCGTCCGTGCGTGGCCGCAATCAGATCATCGCCATGGATGTTCAAGTCATGGACCGGCACGGTGGGCAGGTTCAACTTGAGTGGTTGCCAGTTGGCTCCATCATCAAGGGAAAAATAGACTCCGGTTTCCGTCCCGGCGAAGAGCAGGCCTTTGCGTTTAGGATCTTCCCGCACCGAGCGGACATAGGCGCCCTCGGGAATTCGATTGGCAATCATGGTCCAGCTCTTGCCGTAGTCGCCGGTGCGATAAATCAGCGGGCGGAAATCATCTTGCTTGTGGCGGTCTACGGCGATGTAGGCCGTGCCAGCATCGAAATGCGAGGCTTCCACAATGCTGACCATGCTCCATTCGGGCATTTCTTTGGGAGAGACTTTGCTCCAGTTCTGGCCGCCATCGGTGGTGACATGGACCAGGCCATCATCGGTGCCCACCCAGAGCAGGTCTTTTTTCAAGGGCGATTCGGCCACGGTGAAAATGGTGTCATAGTACTCCACGCTGGTAATGTCCAGGGTGATGGACCCGCCAGAGGGCTTCTGCTTGGATTTATCGTTGCGCGTGAGGTCCCCGCTTATGGCCGTCCAGCTTTGGCCTCCATCCGTGGACTTGAATAGCATCTCGGCGGCGGAGTAGAGAGTATTGGGATCATGCGGCGAGATGAAGAGAGGCGAGGTCCAATTGAAGCGGTGCAGCAGATGTTCCGCGCCATTGCCGGAAACATCAAGCGGCCACACAGAGATGTCCAGAGCCTGCTCGGTCCGTTTGTCAAAACGTGAGATCTGGCCTTCCGCTCCGGCATAAACAATGTTGGGATCGGGAGGGTACGGGGCTATGTAGCCGCTTTCTCCACCGCCCACCGGAAACCAGTCCTGGCGGCCAATCACGCCGTCATCGTCATAGCTCTTGATGGCAATCGTGCTGTTGTCCTGTTGCGCGCCATAAATGAAGTAGGGCCAGCGATTGTCTGTAATCACGTGGTAGAACTGTGCCGTAGGCTGGTTGTACTGGGTGGTCCAGCTCTTTCCGCCATCGGTGGAGATGGTCGCGCCGCCGTCATTGCCGTTGATCAGGCGTTGCGGATTATCGGGATCGATCCACAACCCGTGATGGTCGCCATGGGGAGCATTCAAGAGATTGAAGGTCTTGCCACCATCCGTGGACCGAAACAGTCCTGTGTTAAGGACGTAAACCGTGTCTGCGGATTTAGGATCGGCAAAGATGTTGGTAAAGTACCAGGCGCGCTGGCGTAAGCGGCCGTCTTCGTTGATCTTGGTCCAATTGTCCCCGCCATCTTCGGAGCGGAACAGCCCGCCTTCCTTGGCTTCAACCAAGGCATAAACTCGATTGGAATCCGCGCTGGAGACCGAGACGCCGATGCGTCCCAGGATTCCCGCCGGCAGGCCGTGCCCCTCCAGGTGTTTCCAGGTAGATCCCCCGTCGATGGACTTATAGAGGCCGCTGCCGGGGCCGCCGCTATCGAGACTCCAGGGCGTGCGGTAGACCTGCCACAGCGCGGCGAAAAGAGTGTTCGAATTGTCAGGATCAAAGACAATATCAATAGCGCCCGTCTTGTTGTCCTTGAACAGGACTTTCTCCCAGGTCGCGCCGCCATCGGTGCTGCGAAAGACTCCGCGCTCTTCATTCGGGCCATAAGCATGGCCCAGGGCCGCCACAAAGACTATGTTGGGATTCTTAGGGTCAACAATGACCGCGCCAATATGGCGCGTGTCTTTCAGACCGACGTTCTTCCAGTTCTTGCCTCCGTCGACCGATTTGTACACGCCGTTACCATAGGTAATGTTGCCGCGAATGGCGGCTTCGCCGGAGCCGGCATAAATGACGTTGTGGTCGGAGGAAGATACGGCGATGCTGCCAATAGAGGCAATCGCTTCCTTGTCAAAGATCGGCTGCCAATTGGCCCCTGCGTCGCTGGATCTCCAGATCCCGCCAGATGCCGCGCCAAAATAAAAGAGATTGGGTTCGCCCGGAACGCCCGTGACCGCCAGCACCCGGCCTCCACGAAATGGACCGACCTGCCGCCAGCGCATCGCGCCAAAGAGCCTTTCATCAATGTGGGCAGACTGCGCAACTGGCGCCTGCTGCTGTGCGGCTTGCGGCGGCTTGGCGGTCTTTTTCGACTGGCTGAATGAGAGAGAAGCGATGACGAGCAGCAGAACAAAACAGCTGTGGCGATTCATTCGATGAATGCTCCTGTTTGAGTCGGGTACTTAGTTATTAGTTCTTGGCCTTTAGCCATTAAATCATCTTTTCGAGATCCCTCAAATTGGAAGGCTTTAGAAGCACGATAAAAGGGGCAGAGCGGGGTGGCAAGAAGAATTTCGTCTTTATGCCGAAGAGCCTTCGGAATCCCGGTTTGGCTAATTGCCAATTGCTAATTGCCAATTGCCAATTGCTGCTTATTCCCCTTTGTAATCGAAATCCACCAGGCCATCCCGGTAATCAA
The DNA here is from genome assembly GCA_035569515.1 of Candidatus Solibacter sp. Classification (GTDB taxonomy): domain Bacteria; phylum Acidobacteriota; class Terriglobia; order Terriglobales; family Acidobacteriaceae; genus Angelobacter. The sequence goes on from DATMMY010000124.1 coordinate 3,976, forward strand.
TCATGATTTTCAGCTTCTTCAGTGTAGTAAAGCCGATGAACCCCGAGACTTCCGTCCCGATAGTCTTGCTCAATGGAGAGACGTCGAACGTCACCATTTCTTCATTGGACTGGCGAAAGTGCGAGAACTGCAAGAGCGCTTTGTCCGCAGTGTAGACGTCTTTGACCGCGCCACTTACGCCGCGGACGTGGATATTAGAATCATGCACCTTGCCGACCTGCCGGGCCATGGCGGGAGACATGCTGTTGGTGAGGGCGCCGGTATCCAGGGCAAACAAGCCTGAAGCTGTGTCCCCAACGTTTGTAGGCATAAGCAAGAGGTGCCCGAAACTGAAGACCTGGGTGAAAGACTGGAGATCGGCTGGGCGATGTTCGTCAGCGTCGTCAGATCTTTTCGGCAGACGGGCAAGCCGGATCTTGCCTGTGGGAAAGTCCAGAGTGACCAGGTAATCTTCGAAAATGTTTGCGCCTATGAATCCATCCTCCTCACCAAAATTGTCCTTGGTTGAGACATGGACTACGCAGTCATGAAACTCAAGATCTCCAATAGTAACTTTGTCGACCCATGCGTCATAACCGCTGACCGGTCCGGAGTCACCGACGCCCTTCATCGTAAGGTCCGATAAGCGCGTGGCCCCGATTTTCTCCGCCAGTTTTCTTTTGATAGTGACTCCGGAAGCGCCGGTGTCCAAGAGCAGGGAACTGCTGGTCTGATCGTTGAATCTCACGCGCAGTCCGAATCCCCGCTGGGGCGCTCTCGGCCGAAACAAGAGCGTCTCCATCTTGATCTCCGCCTGCTCCACGGCCCGCGCAGGGACCCAGATTCTGCGTCCCGCCAGATTCTTGATAAAGCCTATGTATTCACGTTCTGCACGTTCTTTGTCTGGGTCGGAATGATATTCGGCCAGGTGTTTTTCCAATTCGGTCACGTTTTGAGGATAGGGAAGGCGCTGCGCCCAATAGTAGAGGATGTCCCCATCCTGGGGTTCCAGCTCATGGGCCTTGGTAAAGGACTGCTTTGCGCTGTGACGGCGGGAGGCCGCCGAATTGAGCCTGCCGATTCCCAGCCACGCGCGGGCGCACTTGTCATCCAGTTTGAGCGCGGTCCGGTATTCGCGTTCCGACTCCGGCATCAAGGCCTGGCGAAAGTAAACATCTCCACGCATGGCGTGGGCAAGGGCCGATTGCGGAAGCGCAGCCAGCGCCCGCTGGGAATTTTCATCGGCTGCCTTCACGTCATCCGCCTTGAGATAGCTCTTGACCGCGCCTGCATAGGCTTGGGCCGAGGAGCTGTCTTTCTTCAGGATCTCAACGTAAGCCGCGGCTGACTCTTGAAATTTACCTTGCTTGAACAGCGCGTTAGCGGCGGAGAGCGCATCCTTGGTAGCGTCCGAAGCAGAGCTCGGAACAGGCGACTGCGACAGAGCTGGAGCAAAACAGGCGAGAACGAAGAGTGCAATAAGCCAGGGCATGGAGTGTGCGCTCATTATTACATTTTTGCGAACTGCATAAACCCTACTGCCGAAACTTATTACCTCAGTGGCTGAAGCCCGGATGCAGGGGCTAAAAGCCCAATTAATTTAAAGCTTTGCGGCACGAGTAAACTTCCTTCGGCTCGCAAGCTCACCTCTAGGACAAGCTATGTCCTGACACAAACCAAGTTCGGAATACGAGTTTTTCGCAAGCTGTAAAGCCGTGCCACTTCAACCAAACCTCCTTCGGCAAATACCCGAGGGGAAGGAGCATTGCTCTGTGCCCCTTCCTCTGGCGTGGTGTTACTCGAATCTGGTGGCGGTCACTTCAATCTGCGTGCGTTTCTTGCTGTTGATGTCGTCAACGCTGGTAACGCTAACGGGCTTGCCAACCGGGAGTTGGAGACGAAAGTCCTGTTTCATTTGCCGCAGGACTGGGTCGCCTCCATGGCGCGGGTCTTCCATCTGATCCGGCATGGCAAAGTTGCTGAGTTCCAGGGAGATATTCGCCATGAGCTTCCCTTCCAAGTCTTCCAGATAACAGTCGATGTTAATTCCCACATCCAGATACGTGGTTTCATGTTCTTTCACGGTGATGGGCGTGCGCAAGCCAACTTTGATCCCGCTTCTGCGCTGCCGTTGATTCGATGGCGTTGAGACAGCGGGGAAGATGTAGGTTCGCTCGTTAATCCGCTTCCCGTCTTCCAGTTCATAGATTTTGAAATTAATTTTATAGGCTGTTTCCGAGGGCCTGGAAGCTTCCTGGATTTCTTTTCCCGTGGAAGGCTGTTGTGCGGGCAATGCCTGCACCAGCGCGAGCACGAACAAGAGTTGCAATAGTTTCTTCATGATTCTCCTTATCGAGTACTGCTGTTGAATTCCGTTCTTGCGGGTCGTTGAATCTGGAGCAGAAGCGGCTCTGCCGTTTCCGGCGGTTCGTCGCTGTGGCTTTGAGACGCAATCTCGTTTCGGGGTGTCCTGGCAAGATACCTCAGCAGGAGTTTTTCCTGATCTGACAGCGGCGAAGGTGACGGAAATACATCCGGACGCGTGTCTGCTGCCACCGCAATCTCCTGACGCTGTTTTGTCCTTGATTTGTGCGCCGCGATGCGAGAAAGGTTAGGGGTGGATGAACCCGGATGAGGCAGCAAAAATGAATCCGCGTGGAGGACCAGAGCAGGCGGAGGCTCGACGGCCGGCTCACGCTGAATCATCAACGCAGCCACTGCCAGGGCGGCGGCCACACCTCCAGCCCAGATCCAGCTCAGGTTCCACCTCTTACTTAGGCTCCACCAGCTTAGGCTCCACCAGGATTTCTTCCGCGCAGTTTCGGCCCGCAGTTGGGCCATGACTCTAGTTTCCAGTCCGGGCCGTGGTTGCGCGTCTGAGTACCGGGCGAGCAGGGAGTCGAGCAAGTTGTCCAGATCGTGGTCTTTATCCTGTTCAGCCATGTCTCTTTACCTCCATCAGCGCGGAAAGCTTCTCCTTAAGCAGCCTGCGGGCGCGCATGAGCCGCGTGCGCACCGAGCTTTCGGGAATATTGAGCACCTCGGCAATCTCACTGGAGTTCAATTCCTGCACGGTTGAAAGCTCCAGGGGATGGCGGAGATCCTCTGGCAGCGCTGGAATAATATGCTCCAGAAGCTTTCTCATCTGCTCTCCGGCGGCTTGATCATCCGGGGCGCGTCCGGTGGCCTGAAGCTTTTCCAGAAGCGGCTCTCCAGACTCGTCGTTATTCAGTGACACCGTGTTTTGCGGCGCGCGCCTGTCCAGGGCCACTGTCCAGGCGATCCGCGCCAGCCAGGTCTTCACATTGCGGACCTCATCCATGCGTTTTCCGTATCTCAATACCCGCAGGAAACATTCCTGCACGGCATCTTCAGCGTCGTGATGGTTGCGCAATATGGAATAGGCGATTCGGAAAATCATTGCAGTGTGCAGGGCCACCAGCATTTCCATGGTTTCCAGTTCGGCCTCAGCTCTTGCCGCGCGTGTTTCCAGAATTGCCTCTCTTGGAATTACCTGTCCGGCCATTTGCCTTCCTGTAGGTAATGACATCTGGAGAACGGAAAGTGTTCTGATTTATTGCAGAGTTTATTGGGGGAGGTAGTTTTACCGCTGATTTGCGCTGATGAACGCTGATCGGGAAAACCACAAATCTGCCAAAGCAAGTCAAATTGCAACCACAGAAGACACAGTGCAGCTGAGCCGCAATTCAAGAACAACACTAAAGCAACCACACATTCGCTGCCGCTCAGTGCAGGCTCCGGCCACGAAGGGAACACGAAGGAAAGCAAAAATCAAATCTCTACCGCAGAGTTCGCAGAGAATCGCAGAGGTCATGGAAAAAACCCTGCCAGGAATAAAGCACATCGTAAATGGAGGGAAAACAATAAGGTACAAAAACAGAGAAAATCCCCAGGGAAATAAGGTTTCCTGATATTGGTTTTCTTCGTGCCTCAGCGTCAGAGCCGGCCCTCGAGCATCGCTAAGGGTGGTAGGTTTGCTTTTTGTTCTTGTTATGCGCTAGCGGCCGTTGTGGTCACAGGAGAGTAGACCGGCAGTTCCAGCACGATGCGGGCGCCGTTGGGCTCTTTGTTTACTGCGTAGATGTCGCCACCGTGCTCCTTAACAATGCCGTAGCAGATGCTGAGTCCCAGGCCGGTGCCTTTGCCGACGGGCTTGGTGGTAAAGAAAGGGTCAAAGGCGCGGTTGAGGTCGGAAAATCCAGGGCCGGTATCGTCAAATCGAACAACCACGCGTTCCGCCATGCGCGAGGCCTCAATATGGATGCGCTTGCGAGGGGCCTGCTCCAGGGCGTCAATGGAGTTATTCAGCAGGTTGAGCAAGATCTGTTTGAACTGGTCTTCATCCAGGGCCACGGAGGGCAGGTTGTGCTCGATATCAATCTGTACGGCGATGTCATGGTTGCGAAGGTGATACTCGCGCAGCGAGACCACTTCCTGAAGCAGCATCTGGAGATTTGCGGATTTTTTTTCCAAATTGTTCTGCCGGGCAAAGCGGAGCAGATTTTCAATGATGCGCTTCATCCGCAGGGCCTCGCGCATGAGCTTTTCCAGCTTGCGGCGCGGGCTGTCAGTGGTGATCTCGTCAGTGAGAAGCTCCGAATAGCCCACAATAGAGGCCAGGGGATTGTTCAGTTCGTGCGCTACTCCAGCCACCAGTTGGCCAATGGCGGCCAGCTTTTCCGAGCGGACCAGTTGGCGGTGCAGGGTGGTGTTGTCAATGGTGACCGCCAGATCGCCGGCCAGCAGTTCGATCTTCGACATCTCCTCGCCCGTTACCCGATGTACATCACGGGGATCGTCGAGCGAAATGCATCCTACATAATAAGTCCCGCGCGTGGATTGCAGCGGCACGAACAGCTCATGTCCGTTCATCCAGTAAGGGTTTTCCGCAAAGTCTTCGGTGCTGCGCACGTAGTTGTACTTCGTCAGCTGCTGCGGCCTCAGGAGGAATGAATTTTGCCCAAGCTTTTCGCCGATCCGGCAGACTTCCGTAAGATCGTCAAGCTTCCATTGGCTGCATTTCTGCTTGAGTTCGGCGGCCGCTTGCTCATCGAAGCCGCTTAGACCAGCCACAAACGCGGCTCGGTCGTCAGTGCTCAACAGAATGACCGCGCGCCGGAATGTGCTGGTCTCGGTAATGGCGTGAGCAATATCGTTGCACAGCGAGTTCACCTCCACCCCAGTGAGAAGACGCGAGGTGATGCGGGCAAACTTCTGGAGCTGCTCATTGAGCTTGTGCTCCCGCTCGCGGGAGGATTCCAGGACTGAGGATTTTTCTTCCAGCAGAGCCAGGATCATTCCAAAGGCGACACAATATTTAGGCGTGTTCCAAAGCTCGGGGTTGATCTGGGACAAGAGGACGGGAGCGAACTTGTTCAGGAGCCCGACAATCGGGAAGACCGCTCCCCAGAGCAGGAATCCGCCCGCGCTGGTAATCACGCCCGGAGACCAGCGCCGGTAACGCCGCCGGAAAAGCAGGCCCGATAGCGCGAAACCTACAGACATAGGGGCACTCAACCCAAAGTCGTAGTTGCCATGCCACGCCTTGTAGATGGCGAATGCCCCCACCGCAAAGCAAATCGGCAGCCAGAACAGGTTCTCCTGGTTGGTCCTGCGCCGGAAGATCAGGATGAACGCGGAAGCCCCATAGAACGAAACTGACAGGCAGGCAATATAGAGCCAGGAGGCATTCGAGCTAAAGCAATAGGCGGCCGAGTAAACCACCACCGGCAGGCCGTTAAAGCAAAGCAGGCCAAGCGTCCTGCCT
>DATMMY010000125.1:0-7470 GCA_035569515.1 Candidatus Solibacter sp.
TCGTGAAGGCACGCCGGATGCGTAACCAGTATCAGGTCGCCTACCTGTTTTCCACCAAGTACGACCGTCCTGCATGGTTCACCTCCAGGCTTTGGACATCTTTGAACCGCCGCTACTTCGACTATCACACCGACGTTGATCCCGAGACAGCAGCCGCATTCCTGGGAGGCAATATCGTCTTCCTGGCCCGCCGCAAAGCAGAGTGGGTAGCGATTGTTGAGATTCAGCAGCCGGCAACGAGCGTGAGGAATCGGGGGATCGGGACATCGGGTGATCGGGTGATCGGAAAATCTTCCGAAGACAGCTGTCTCCTCTCTGCGATCTCCGCGCACTCTGCGGTAAATCTTTTGCCAATACCGCTTCGAACCAACCGATAGTCCGATTCAATCTGTCGGTGCCGCCCGGTTTTGGCTAAGGGCTAAGTACTAACGGCTAATGGCTACTATTGCATTCTGCAAACCGCTTATTACTACCCAGTAATAATCATCTGTTCCGCAATTTCCTGTTTGCATTGACTTTCGCCAATCCACGCCATAGGATGCAACAAAAGCATGCATTCTTACGTACCATGGGAAGGGAGGGACTATGAGCCTGAGATCGTTTATATCCAAGCAATTCATCGACGTCATTGACTGGGTTGAGCCCGGAGAAGGCATTCTGGCATACCGCTATCCGATGCAGGACCGCGAGATCCAGAACGGAGGCCAGCTTACCGTCCGTGATTCGCAGCTTGGCGTGTTCGTGAACGAAGGCAAAATTGCCGACCAGTTCACGCCCGGACTCTACAAGCTCACCACTCAGACGCTCCCCATCCTGACCTATCTCAAGAATTGGGACAAGGCATTCCAGTCGCCGTTCAAGTCCGATGTCTTTTTCTTCTCCACGCGCATGCAGGTGGACCAGCACTGGGGCACGCCCACGCCCATCACCATCCGCGACAAGGAATTCGGCGCCGTCCGCATCCGCGCCTTTGGCATTTACGCCTACCACATTGTTGACGCCAAGATCTTCTATGAGAAAGTCAGCGGCACGCGCGAGCAATACATGGTCACTGACCTTGAAGGGCAGCTGCGCAACACCATCATAGGCACGCTGACCAATACGTTTGCCCAGAGCAATGTTCCTTTCCTGGATATGGCCGCCAACCAGACCGAACTGGGGCAGAAGGTGGCCGCGCTGCTCGCGCCGGGATTCACCAATCTTGGGTTGAACCTTGACACTTTTGTAGTGGAAAACCTCTCGCTGCCCGACGAGCTGCAGAAAATCCTCGACCAGCGCATCGGCATGAACATGATCGGCGACATGAACCGCTACACGCAGTACCAGGTGGCGCAATCAATGCCCATTGCCGCAGCCAATGAAGGCAGCGGCGGGGCAGGATTGGGCGCAGGACTGGGCGTCGGCATGGGAATGGCCCAAACGATGATGGGCGCCATGAGACAAGGCCCGGGTGGCGAGCAACCTCCTGCTCCTGCCGGACCTGCCGGAGGCGGATCGCCCGGTGGTGGCGCTGCTGTGGCTGGGGCCGAAACCAAGTTCTGCGTGGAGTGCGGCAAACCCATGCCCCGGGCGGGCAAGTTCTGTCCAGAGTGCGGGAAACCCCAGCAATAGATGCCAACCGCGCCCATGAATGGAATTGAATGGATTGTTGAGGCTTACGGCTGCGCCGAAGCGCCCCTCAGTAATCTGGAAACCATGAAAGCTTTGTTCGCCCGCATGGTGCAGGAACTTGGCCTGCACCCCTGCGGCGAAGAGCAGTGGCGGCAGTTTCCGGAATCGGGCGGCATTACCGGACTTTGCCTTCTCTCCGAATCGCATCTGGCATGCCATACATTTCCTGAGCATGGCTCGCTTTGTTTGAACTTGTTTTGCTGCCGCCCCCGTCCGGAGTGGGATTTTCGCGGCTGTCTGGAACAAACTTTTGGCGCCACAGTGGTCAATGTCCGCCGCCTTGAGCGTCCGTACTTTGTCCTTCCTGGGGCGGTAGCGAATTCCGCTTCTTCCATATCGGCATACGCTGCCAGGGAGTCCACACCCGAGTGACCGAACGCACTTCGTTCTGCCCTAATTGCGGTGCTCCCATCGCATTCCGCTGGTCCAGCAGCGTGCAGACCGTCTGCACGTTCTGTAAGTCAATCCTGGTCCGTACAGATGTTGACATAAAAAAAGTCGGCCAGGTAGCCGACCTGCCGCCCGACGCATCGCCCATCCAGATCAATACGGAAGGCACGTACGGCAACCGCTCTTTTGTAGTGGTGGGCCGGATCATCTATCAGTACGATCAGGGCGGATGGAACGAATGGCACATCGTGTTTAACGATGGCAGTGACGGCTGGCTCTCTGACGCTCAGGACGAATACATGATCTCCTTCGCCAAGGACATTCAGAATCTTCCCTCGCAAAAAGACGCCAGGCTGGGAATGAACTATCAATGGAACGGCATTCCGTTCACCGTCACCTCCCGCACCCTGGCCCACTACGCCGGAGTGGAAGGCGAGTTGCCCTTCCAATACTGGGACAAGCACGAGGTGGTTTTCGTTGATCTGCGCTCCCACGCGAGCGATTTCGCCACCCTGGATTACAGTGACGAAAAGCCCGTCTTGTACCTGGGTAAAGCTGTTGACTTTGACGACCTGCGGCTCATGAACACCCGCAAGTTTGAGAGCTGGTAATGCCGGAAGCTGGCCCTAAAAAAGAGGTCTCTACAGTAAGCGTGCGCTCGCTGAGCTGTTCCAATTGCGGAGCCACGGTGATCATACGCTCGTTCGGCCAGGCCGTAACCGTGGTCTGCGGAAGCTGCCACTCGATCCTCGACGCACAAGACCCTAAAGTCCAGGTCTTGCAGCGGTTCCAGGCCGCCATGAAGTTCACGCCGCTCATTCCTCTGGGAACCAGGGGCAAGCTGCGCGGAACGGCTTATGAAGTGATTGGCTTCCAGCGGCGCCAGATCGGATCGGATGGCGAAATCTACGCCTGGGGCGAATATGTCCTCTTCAACCCCTATAAAGGTTTCCGCTACCTTACGGAATACAACGGGCATTGGAATGACGTTGCGCCGCTCCGCGCCCTGCCAATCATGTCCGGCCTCCGGAATGATTCGGTGGACTTTCTCGGCCAGACTTACAAACATTTTCAAAGTGCGCAGGCCAAGACCGTCTTTGTGATCGGCGAGTTTCCGTGGCAAGTGCGCGTGGGCGAGGCCGTCTCCGTCATGGACTACGTTGCTCCGCCACGAGTGCTCTCTTCCGAAACGACCAGCGACAAAGAAGTGACCTGGTCCCTGGGAGAGTACCTGAGCGGTGCGGATCTCTGGAAAGCGTTTTCGCTTCCCGGCCAGCCGCCTCGCCCGGTGGGTGTCTATGAAAACCAGCCTTCGCCATTGACTGCCACCACAAAGGCCATCTGGAAGGCCTGCGGCCTCCTGCTGGTGGGCGCGGTGCTGCTGTTCATCATGAATGCGGCCATTGCCAAAGACAAAGTTGTCTTCAGCAACAGCTATACCTTTAACACCAGCGATCCGCCCGGAGAGCACTCGTTTGTAACAGACACCTTTGAGTTCAGTGGTGGCCGGTCGGTCCCGGTACAGGTGGAGTCCCGCGCCAGCGTGGACAACAACTGGATCTACCTCAATTACGCTTTGATCAATGAAGACACCGGACAGACCTATGACTTTGGGCGCGAGATCAGCTATTACTCCGGCTATGATTCGGACGGCTCCTGGTCAGAAGGTTCGCGCAGCGATTCCGTGGTGCTTCCCAGCATTCCCCCCGGACATTATTTCCTGCGCATTGAACCCGAAAGCGACCGAAAGCCGGGCCAGATCGCCTATGCTGTGACCGTCACGCACGACTACCCTGTGGGCTATTGGTTTCTGATTGCGGTAGGCCTGCTGCTGGTTCCCGCGCTACTGATAACCTGGCGGTCCATCAACTTTGAGCACATGCGCTGGCAGGAGAGCGACCATGCCGGTTCCGGTCTGGCCTCCGCCATCTCTTCTATGTCTTCAGGAGACGACGAATGATTCGTAAGCTCTATCTGATTTATGGCCTCGGCGTGCTGGGTTTTCTGGGAGTGGCCCAGTTCAGTGGCTGGAGCCTGTCAAAGGTGACTGAAATGAAAGTTGCGCCCAAGTCCGTCCGCGACAATCCAGGTTCGTACCGTTCTGTCTACGGTTATTACCATCATTACACCGGAGGAAAGTAACATGGACCAAATAATGCACAACGTGACCAACGCCCTGGTGTTTGCTTTTGTGGGTATCTTCATCTTCGTGATCGCGTTCTTCATCATCGACAAGCTCACGCCCTACCACTTGTGGAAGGAGATTGTGCAGGAGCACAACACGGCCCTGGCCATCCTGGTAGGCGCAATCTCGCTGGGAATTTGCATCATCATTGCAGCGGCCGTGCACTAGGGCGGTTTCAATCAAAAGCTTTTTACCACTGATTTGCGCTGAAACCACTGATCGGAGGAATCCCGGTCCTCTTGTCACGCGTTCACCAGCGAAATCAGCGGCGCATCTAAGCGCGACAATGCAGCCCTGCCATGCTCACTAAATTACAAATTGCAAATTACCCGATTACAAATTCTTAAAAATGGCGATCCTTCTTTTCATCTCGATCCTGCTGATCGCCGCCTGCGGGCTGATCTATGAGTTGATCGCCGGCACTGTGGCCAGCTATCTGGTGGGGGACAGCGTATTTCAGTTCTCCACGGTGATCGGCTGCTACCTGTTCGCCATGGGCGTGGGCAGCTTTCTTTCCCGCTTCATCAACCGGGGCCTCGCCTATCGCTTTGTCTGGATCGAGCTGCTGGTCGCCCTGGTCGGCGGATTCTCTTCCAGCATTTTATTCCTGGCCTTCGCCTTCACCCAGGGCTTTCAGGTTTTCCTGTATCTCATTGTGATTGTTCTTGGAATCCTGGTTGGCCTGGAAATTCCCCTGCTCATGCGCATCATCCGCGACCGCTACCAGTTTCGCGATGTCGTCTCGCACGTCCTGACCTTTGACTACATCGGTGCGCTCTTTGCCTCCATCCTGTTTCCGATTGTGCTGGTGCCCATGCTGGGCCTGGTGCGCTCCGCGCTGTTCTTCGGAATCATCAATGGTGCTGTGGCCCTGTGGAGCACATTCATCTTCAAGGCCCAGCTGCCGGCTCCCCGTCGGCTGCAAGTCGCGAGCGTTGCCATCATGGCCATTCTGGCGGTTGGCCTGGTGGAGGGCAAACGCATCACCGGGTTGGCGGAAGAAAATATTTACTCCGATGAGATCATCTTCTCCCGCGACACTCACTACCAGCACATCGTTTTGACCAAGTGGAAAGACGACATTCGCCTGTTCCTGAACTCCCATCTTCAATTCAGCTCTCGCGACGAATATCGCTACCATGAAGCCCTGGTGCATCCCGGCCTGGCCGCTGTGCCGGCGCCGAGGAGGGTGCTGGTGCTCGGCGGCGGCGATGGATTGGCCGTCCGCGAAGTCCTGAAGTATCCCCAGGTGGAAAACATAACCCTGGTTGACCTTGACCCGGAGATGACCCGGATCTTCTCAACACATCCGTTTTTGACTTCGTTGAACCAGAGATCATTTCTCTCACCCAAGGTCCACATCATCAACGCCGACGCATTTTTATGGCTCGACTCCTCCCCGGAGGTTTTTGATTTCATCATTGTTGATTTTCCCGATCCTACCAACTACTCGCTGGGCAAGCTCTACACCACGGTTTTCTACTCCACTCTGGCCCATCATCTGAGCCAGCAGGGCCTGTTCGTGGTGCAGAGCACATCGCCCATGTTTGCCCGCAAGTCGTTCTGGTGCATTGTGGAGACCATCAAGCAATCCGGATTCAAAACCAATCCCTACCATGTGTACGTGCCATCATTTGGCGAATGGGGCTACGTGCTGGCCGGGCAGCATGATTATGAGCGTCCGGCATCTCTGCCCCCGGGTATGCGATTCCTTACGCTGTCTGCGCTGCCTGGCATGTTTGACTTCCCTCCTGATATGGCTCAGGTCGCCATGCCCGCCAATCACCTGAACGACCAGGTGCTGGTGCGCACCTACGACCGCGAGTGGCGGGAGATCAGCCATTGAAGACCACGCGGCGCGAATTCTGCGCGCTGGGCGCAGCGGCGCTGGTGGGACTCTCGGTCAAAGGCGACCGTCCCATAGAAGGCGAGTTCGTCAACGATGCCTTCCAGATGGGCCATCTGCTCCGCGATCGCGCTCAATTTCCCGCGCCCCGGCAGCAGGTCCGTATTCCTTTGGTGATTGTGGGCGGCGGCATCGCCGGCCTGAGCGCCGCCTGGAGATTGCAAAAACGCGGTTTCACTGACTTTGTTCTGCTGGAGATGAACCGCCAACCGGGAGGCAATGCCCGCTGGGGAGAAAATCATATTACTTCTTATCCGTGGGCCGCACACTATGTCCCTGTCCCCGGCAAACAGGCCGAATACGTGCGCGAACTGTTTACCGATCTTGGCGTCTACAAGAACGGCAAGTGGGATGAGCGCTATCTCTGCTTTTCTCCCCAGGAGCGCCTCTTTCTCTACGGACGCTGGCAGGAAGGCATCGAGCCCGATATCGGTCTCTCCTCCAGAGACCGTGAGGAGTTCAAGCGCTTCGCTGAGATGACTCATGAGTTCCACTCCAGCGGCGGCTTCACCGTGCCGTTGGAGCTGGGCCGCTCGGAAAAGAATGCGGCCCTCGACCGTATCTCCTTTGCCGACTGGCTCAACCAGAATGGCTTCAACTCCAAGCCATTTCTCTGGTACATGAACTATGCTTGCCGCGATGATTACGGCGCACTGGCTTCTGACACTTCAGCCTGGGCAGGCATTCATTACTTCTCGTCGCGTGAGCCTGAAGAAAAAGGCCCGCTCACCTGGCCGGAGGGCAACGGCTGGATCGCCAAACAACTGCTGGCACGAGTAGGCAAGTTCGTTCGGACCGACCAGATGGTCTACCGCATTCAACGTGACCGCAATCAGTTCCGCATCCTTGCCGGGGACACCGAGTATCGCTGCGAGTGTGTCATCTTCGCGGCTCCCACGTTCCTTGCACCGTACTTGATCGAAGGCGGCCCGTTGGAAGGTCCGGCGCGCACACGCCCGCAACATCTTCATGACTTCCAGTATTCCCCATGGCTCACCGCCAACCTCACGCTGGAAACGCTGCCGGACTTCCACCGCGCCGAGCCGGCATGGGACAACGTCTTCATGGACTCGCCCACCCTGGGCTACGTGGATGCCATGCACCAGAGCTTGCGCACCTTTGCCGACAAAACCGTCTGGACCTTCTATTGGGCGCTGGCCGAAGGCTCACCCGCCGCGAACCGGCAGATGCTCCTGCAAAAAGACTGGTCGCATTGGAAAGAGGCCATCCTGACCGACCTGGAGCGCGTGCACAAAGACATCCGCAAGTGCATCTCCCGTATGGACATCATGCGCAATGGCCACGCCATGGTACGGCC
>DATMMY010000126.1:0-4543 GCA_035569515.1 Candidatus Solibacter sp.
TATTTTGGTTTTCCGATCACCCGATGATCCGATCACCCGATCACCCGATTCTTCTCATTCCGCCGGTTTGGTCAGGACAATCGTCTGTGCTGTGTATTTGGGCCCGTCGAATGTGGCTACGATCCTGACTTCTGTCCCGACGGCAAGGCTGTCTTTCACGTCGATATGGGCTGGATTGAAGTGGACCTCATAATTCTTGTCATCAAGAACACTCTGCAAGGCCAGCAGCCCACGATGCACATCCAGATAGGTGATCTTGCCCACAAAGGTAAAGGCCGAGCCGGGGGCGGCGACAATCGCGATCTCGCGCGCCAGGCCCCGATTAGGCCGCTCGGGAGAGAACTTCACGTGCACGAGCGAGCCGGGCCTCACATCATTGAAAGAAGCGGCGCTTGTCCCATGAGTAATTTTGGTGTCGCCATTCACGCTGAAGTGTACGGGAGAAGCACCAATCTGATCTCGGAGCACAAGCGTCTGGTGTTCGGGATCTACGTCAACAACCTGGCCATCCGCATCCGCGGGCAAAGCAGCTGCACCTACTCGTATGTTGCGCGCGAAGACCTGGTGGCGGGATTTGTCCAGCATGGTGTCAACATAGACCCGCTCGCCTTTTTTAATGGCAAGCTGAGTGGTTTCAGCCCCATTACGGAAGATGTGAGTTCGCTCGTCAAAGCCGACCTTCCAGCGGCCTCCGCCGAACACGGCGATGGTCATGTGGTTGCGAATGTGATCTACATTGCTGACCACGCCACCCACCAGAGTGGTTTTGCCATCAGGAAGGGGCGGAGGATCGAGGATGGGATCAGTGCCGTCTGTAACCAGCACGCCACCCGAAGTGGCGGAGCTATCCAAGATCACCGTCTTCGGTTGCTGCGGCTCTTCTGTGGTGGTAGCGGGTGCGGGCGACTGCGCGGAACCGGTTGCCTCGCTCCCAGAAGGGGCAGGCTTCGCCAGGGGGGTGCTCTGTACCCCAGTGTTCTGTGTTCCGGTGGTCGGCGCATCGGGCGCCCCGGCCTGCTTAGGGGCCGGGGAATTTGATTGCGGGTAGACAACCGCGGTCAACAGAAATGCAGCCAAGATGATTGAAAGTGGGGAACGCTTCATAAGTCTCATTCCTTGGATCTTGCAAACGCCTGTTCAAAAGCAGTTGGATGCAGCCAGCAGCAGCTCAGATGGCGGCCTGCGCGAGAAAGCGATCATCCGGAGACAGCCCAACCTAAACATGGGGAAAGACATCCAACCCAAAAGCAGAGCTACTGCCCGTTCAGCGTTGCTGCTCCTACGAGGACAAAAGACAAAAATGCGTCGTTTGATGTTCCCCGCCCTGCTCTTATTTGCTGCGATCCTGACTGTACAAGCGCAGGAGCTGCATATTCCTTTGCCTAAGAAAAGCAAATACACGCCGGTGCAAAAGCTTAACCGTGACGGAGTACAGGCGCTAAAGAAGCACAGCGTGGACAAGGCGAAAAGGCTCTTCTACAAGGCCTACCTGATCGATCCAAACGATCCTTTCACGCTGAACAATCTTGGCTATGTCTCTGAGCTGGAAGGCGACATTGAACGCGCGCAGCGCTACTACGACCAGGCAAAAGCCAACACCTCAGACGCCGTTGTGGACCGCTCCACGGAAGAGCAGGTCGAGGGCAAGTCCGTAGCGACGGTCGCCGGCCACACCGAAAAAGGACCGCTCAAGCTCAACGAAATGAACGGCGAGGCCGTGGGCCTGCTGGGCAAAGAGCGCGCTCCGGAAGCTGATGTAATTCTTCAGGCAGCCTTGAAGTTGGATCCCAGGAACCCATTCACGCTGAATAACATGGGATTCGCCAAAGAAAAAGAGGGCGAACTTGAAGATGCCATCAAATACTACAACCAGGCGGCCATGACCGGCTCGCAAGAGCCTGTGATTGTTACCCTGAATAAAGACTGGCGCGGCAAACCCATCAGCGAAATCGCCTCCCGCAATGCGCAGAAGGCGCGTAACGAGCTGGAGAAATCAGGGGACATTGGAGCCAAGGTAGAGAGGCTGAACCTGCGCGGGGTCTCGGCCATGAACCGCAACGAGCGCAAGAAAGCCCGTGAATATTTCCAGCAGGCCTACAAGCTCGACCCCTCCAATTCTTTCACCATTAACAACATGGGCTATCTTGCCGAACTTGAAGGCGACAAGGAGACAGCGGAGTATTATTACGGTCGCGCCCGCAGCGCCGAACATGCCGCCACGAAAGTGGCTGTTTCTACGCGACCCGAGGTGGAGGGGCATCCGGTTGGGCAGGTGGCACAGCAAAGCAATGACCTGGTTGAATCCAGAATGCAGGCTGAAGTTGAAGCGAAGCGGCGAAGCGGCGCGCCGCCGGCGCTGAGAACGCGCGATAACCGTGTCATTGTGGAACCGGCAGCGCCCCGGAAGAACACTAACCCGCCCGAACAGAAGCAGAACCAGCAGCCGCAGCAGGAGGGACCGCCGCAGTTGAAGACCAGGCCGACACAGCAGCCGCCGGAGTAGGGGCGAATAAACTCTCCTTTAGAACAGGCCACGCCTCACTGGAAACTCTCTGCTTTCCTTAATGCGCTCCGCTTCGCTGCGCGCAGGCCTACGGCGTAAGGAAAAAGGGCCCGTTCCCTTTTTTGCCCAGCGCTGACGCGCTGGGCTAACTTCCTAACGCGCCTCCGGCGCTGAACATGAGCGGTTACAGCAGTCTTAATCGCCCTGCGATTCTTCAGACAAGCTCGTAGTAATGATGTCAATTCATACTTCTTGTTTTTATCTTGCGCCCATCTGCGAAATCAGCGGCAACACCGATTTTCCTTAGCGTCCCTTGCGTCCTTTGCGGTGAAGAATTCAGTACACGCCGGTCTGGCTCTTGAGACGGTCTTTTTCTTCGTCGCGCTCCAGGTATGGAATTCCTTTTTCCATCCAGTCCGGTTTGGCTGCGCCCTTGAGGTAATAATCGAAGAATTGCTGCAGGCGCACGCTGTAGTCCTTTTGGTTGGCGCGGCGCCGGAGGCCATGGGGCTCGCCGTTATAAGAGAACATGTAGACCTCTTTGCCCATCCGTCGCAATGCCAGGAAGTATTCGATTCCCTGGTACCAGGGCACGGCGTCATCCGCGTCATTGTGAATCATGAGCAGGGGCGTGCTGACGCGATCAGCCGAGAAGAGAGGTGAATTCTCAATGTAGCGGAGAGGCACTTGCCATAGATTCCCTCCAATGCGGCTCTGCGAGTGTTCATACTGGAATTGCCGGGGAATCCCTGGCCCCCAGCGGATGCCGTTGTAGGCGCTGGTCATGTTGGCTACGGGGGCTCCCGCAGCGGCCGCCCGGAAGCGGTTGGTCTGGGTGATCATGTAGGAGATCTGGTAACCGCCCCAACTGTGCCCTTGAATTCCAACGGCCTTCTCATCGACAAAACCGCCGGCAATCACCGCATCAATTGCGGGAAGAACGCACTTCAATGCGCTCTGACCGGGCTGGCCGATCGTATAAACGATATCGGGCTCCAGCACGAGATACCCGTTGCTCACATAGTAGCTGGGCAGAATGACGTGAGTGGGACGAGGCTCAACGAAGCTGTGCAGATTCTGGGTCAATCGCTCATAGATATAGACCAGCAACGGATATTTTTTCTTGGGATCAAAATTCTCAGGCTTGTAGAGGATGCCCTTCAGGGGCACGCCATCGGCATTGCGGTAGTGAATCAGCTCCGCGGTGCCCCATAAGAATTGCGATTTCTGGGGATTCGCATCGCTTACCTTGTTGAGCTTGCTGAAGCTCGAATCGGTGATCTGAAGATCAGGAAACTGTTCGAAGGTAGAGGCCGTAAGCATGAACACATCGGCATCTTTCGCCTTGGCCGGCGGGCTGAAGGACTTGGCCTCCATCAATAACTTCTGAGGAGGTTCTTTGCCATCG
Organism: Candidatus Solibacter sp.; assembly: GCA_035569515.1. Taxonomy (GTDB): domain Bacteria; phylum Acidobacteriota; class Terriglobia; order Terriglobales; family Acidobacteriaceae; genus Angelobacter. The sequence continues at coordinate 3,912 of DATMMY010000126.1, forward strand.
ATTCTTACCCGATAAAAACCAGTATCGCGGGTCTCTTTGTCTTCGGCGCGAAGCAGCAGGGGTTGAGAAGAGTCGATCCACTTGGCGTCCGGGTCGGTCTTGTCCGGATTGAGGTTGACGTAGCGGAAAATCAGGTGGTTCTTGCGGCCTACTCCCTGGGTGAGGTTCACCGCTTCGGAACCGTCCGGAGTCATTCTCCAGATGTCGAACTCATCGTAGATCAGGACATACTTCCCATCTTTGGTCCAGCTGGCGACGCCATAAGGAGGCGGCGTGCTGGGCTGGTCAAAGTCTTCGCGCCAGAGCTTGACCGGATCCTTGGGATTCAGGATGGTAGTAGCGGCGCCGGGCACGGAGACGGTTACCCAATGCTGGTCAGTGAAATACAAGACATACTTGCCGCTGGGAGACCACGTCACCTGGCCTTGATGTTTCTTCACCAGCGGCACGCGTTTTCCAGTGCGCGTATCCACCAGATAAGAGTCCACATAACGGGTGTCATACTCCAGCATGGAGCGATATTCGCGATCGTCTCCACCTAGCGCCCACTGGCCATCTTCGCTGTGGACAATTTCCGGCATGGTCCGGTCCGCCAGTTGTACGACCGTCTTTTCCGGAATATGGTAGACAGC
>DATMMY010000127.1:0-25740 GCA_035569515.1 Candidatus Solibacter sp.
GTCGACATGCAAGTGCAAAATGTCGGAACATTCATGGCGCGTATCAGGGAAAAGGGTTCTGGACTGGAGATAGGGGCCCTGCAGAAATTCGGCTTGCAAGAAATAATGGGGCTAAATCCCAAGCACCGTACAGCTTTGTCCGTATTCGATCTGGACAAGCACAAGAAACCGACCATGGTGATAGAGCCAGGCGCCATCATCTACTCTCAGGAAATAATTGAAGTGCCCATGGACCGGTATGATGCATTTCGAGTGGAGTTGCGCGTGAGTGCGTTCCGTGGGGCCTTCAGCAGGAAAGACCGGAAATGGAGCGCCTGGGCGATCGCGCTACCGGAAACCGATACCGAGATTGCGGAGCGGGAAAAAGGAGTGGAACAATGACAACGAGCGCCTATGAGAGCAGCGCCTATGGCTCGAAATATATTACCGCCATCAGTCCCGAGTACTTGATGTACGGCATGAGACTAGAGGAAGAGGAGGAAGCGGAGGTCGAGGAAATCGAGTTGCTAAAAAAACAACAACGAGAGCGAATCGAACGAGTGAGGAAAGAGGAACAGGAACAAGGGCGGAATCTGGAAATCTAGCAGTACTTGCTCATGCACTTTATCGAAATATAAAACCAGGGCCGGACCTTGATCCGGCCCTGGAGAAGAACAACATATTTACTGAACCGTGCTTAGCACGCGCTCACGGGTCTCCGCGTCCTGGCGCTCTTCCCGGCGTGAGCTGGGCAAGGCGTGATCCAGGACCTCTTCAATGGTTGTGACGTAGTGGACTTCAATACCTTCCACCTGTTCTGCGGTAAGGTCTTCCTCCACATTCATCCTGTTGTCCGCCGGCAGAAGCACCGTCTTCACTCCGGAGCGCTTGGCTGCAAGGAATTTTTCCTTGATGCCGCCTACGGGCAGCACATTGCCGCTTAGCGTGATCTCGCCGGTCATGGCGGTCAGCGGCCGCACCTGCTTATCGGTGAGCAGCGAAACCAGGGCGGTGGCCATGGTTACACCCGCCGAGGGACCATCTTTAGGAATGGCCCCGGCAGGCACGTGAATGTGGATATCATGGTCTTTGAAGAACTCCTCTTCCACGCCCAATTTGATGGCATTCGAGCGGACCCAAGTGAGCGCCGCCTGCATCGACTCCTGCATCACCTGGCCAATCTGTCCGGTCATGGTAAAGCCGCCTTTGCCTTTCATTTTGTTGGCTTCAATGAACAGGATGTCGCCGCCGGCTGGCGTCCAGGCCAAACCTACGGCCACACCTGGGCGCTTGGTGCGTTCGGCAATTTCGGTTTCCAGTCGAATCTTGATGCCACCCAGGAACTCCTGCTCCTGAATGAGCGCCGGGGTGACCACAAGCTTCTCGGTCTTCCCTTCCGCGAGCCTGCGCGCCTGTTTACGGCAGAGCGTTCCGATGGTCCGCTCAAGGTTTCTGACGCCGGCTTCCCGGGTGTAATGCCGAACGATAAAGCGCACCACCTCGTCAGGAATCTCAATCTGCTCGGGCTTCAGGCCGTTTTCACTGATCTGCTTGGGAATCAGGTACTTTCTGGCAATATGTACCTTGTCATCCTCGGTATACCCCTGCAGATCAATGATCTCCATGCGGTCCCGCAGAGGTTCCGGAATGGTATCCAGCATGTTCGCAGTGCAGATGAACAGAACTTTGGACAGATCAAACGGCACGTCCAGATAGTTATCGCGGAACGTGGAGTTTTGCTCGGGATCCAACGTCTCCAGCAATGCCGAAGATGGATCGCCCCGGAAGTCGCGTCCGAGCTTGTCCACCTCGTCGAGCACAAACACCGGATCATTGGTTTCAGCCCGGCGAATGCCCTGAATGATCTGGCCGGGCAAAGCACCGATATAGGTACGCCGATGGCCACGGATCTCAGCCTCGTCATGCACGCCGCCCAAAGAGAGGCGCACAAATTTACGGTCAAGTGCGCGGGCAATGCTGCGCCCCAAGGAGGTCTTTCCCACACCTGGAGGCCCGACAAAGCAAAGAATAGGTCCCTTCATGCTGGGCTTCAGCCGCCGCACGGAAAGGTAATCCAGAATCCGGTCTTTGACCTTCTTGAGGTCGTAGTGGTCGGAATCCAGCACTTCCCAGGCTTTCTTGATATCAACTTCCGTTCCGCTGGATTTTGCCCAAGGCAGCACGGCCAGCCATTCAATATAGTTGCGAGTCACTGAATAGTCGGCTGCCATGGGTGACATCCGGCCCAGGCGGGTCAGCTCCTTAAGCGCTTCTTTCTTGACCTCTTCGGGCATGCCTGCGGCTTCAATTTTTTGGCGAAGCTCTTCAACGTCGCGCGAAGCTTCGTCCTGCTCGCCCAGTTCTTTCTGGATGGCCTTCATCTGTTCGCGCAGGTAGTACTCGCGTTGCGACTGCTGCACCTGGTCCTGGACTTCGGTCTGGATCTTGGTGCGCAGCTGCTGCACTTCCAGCTCTTTGGCCAGGTGCTTATTCACGGCCAGCAAGCGGCGGTAAACATCCGAGGTCTCCAGAATTTCCTGCTTGTCCTTGGTGGAAAGGAACGGTAAAGAAGAGGCCACAAAGTCCACCAGGCGGCCGGGCTCGTCAATGTTGATGGCCACGGTCTGGAGCTCGTCGGAAAGTGTCGGCGATCCCGCCACGATCTGCTGAAACAGCGTAAGGACGTTACGTTGTAAGGCCTCGATTTCAGGCGAATGCTCAGGCTCCTGATCAGAAACGCTCTCGACGTCGGCGCGCAAGAACGGCGTGAGCTGAGAAAACTCTTTCAGCTTGGCCCGCCCCAGGCCTTCTGTAAAGACAAAGAGGCTCTGGTTGGGCATCTTGACCACCTTATGGACGGTCGCCAGCGTGCCCAGGCTGTATAAATCGGTGGGTTGAGGGGAATCAACACGCGCTTCCCGCTGGGCCACCACCAGAATGGTCTTCTCTTCGCCCAGTGAATTAATCAGTTGAATGGAACTTTCCCGGCCCACCGTAAGCGGCAGGACAGCATGGGGAAAGAGCACCGTGTCGCGCACCGGAAGCACCGGTAAACCCTTGTGGTTAATGTCGGGAACGGAGCCCGCAGGTACCGATAGCGGAGCCGGTTCAACAGCGGTTTTTTTTGTTTCAGACGCCATATATTTTAATCCTTGATATACTTACGCTCAACCATATTGATGATTCTACTATAAAGAACGATGCAGCTCAGGATTTGGAATTCCTCGAAGTCCTGCATATGGCCCCTTTTTGACTCGGCCGGGGTGCGGAGTGTACTTCAGTTCCGGCACTGGGCCAACCCTTATTTGGCCCGCGGATATACCCCTAGTACTTTGACAAATCCAGCTATTTCAGCAAGATGCTGAAGCGCATTCGCCATGGCATCATCCTGTCCGCTCAGGATGTCCACAAAGAATACGTACTCCCAGGGTCTGCGATGAACAGGCCGGGATTCGATCTTGCTCAAGTCCAGGTCACGCAGGGCAAAGACGCTGAGCGCTTTGAACAGAGCCCCAGCCGTGTTCTTCAACGAAAAAACGACGGAGGTTTTATCGGATCCCGGAACCACCCTCCTCTTCTTATGGATAAGGAAAAAGCGCGTAAAGTTCTCTTTTTCGTCTTCCAGCCCACGCAGAAGAATTTCTCCTTTATATTCCGATGCGGCCTGGCGGCTGGCAATCGCTCCGGTGTCCCGAAGACTGTTGAGCATCACGTGTTTCACGCTCCCCGCCGTGTCATAGAAGGACACGGGAGAAACTTGACGGTGCTTACGAAAAAAATTACGGCACTGGTCCAGGGCCACCGGATGAGAAAGAACCTGCCGAAGCCCCTTCAGTTTGGTTCCCGGAAGCACAATAAGGTTGTGCTCAATTCGCAATCTGAGTTCCCGATGGATGAAAACATCTCGTTCCAGCAACAAATCCAGGTGTTCGCCCACTGGTCCCGCAAGCGTATTTTCCACCGGGATGACCGCGCAGTCGGCACGTCCAGAATCCAGAGCCTCAAATACTTCTATTGAGCGGCCACAAGGGACCATCTGGGCCCTGGGCACAAGCTCCGATGCCGCTTGATGACTGAATGCTCCTCTCTCCCCCTGAATCGCAACTTTCACCTCTCCAATATACGCTCCATTTCCCACATGGATGCGGAACCGAGACATTCGGCATTCGTTACCAGAGCTGCGCCTCTCCCCGCAACTCTCGATTTTCTTACAACCACCGCCTGGAAGGCGCATTCCAACTTAATAACGAGTCGATTCATGCGAGGTGGATACATGCTTTGGACGCTATTTGTAATTCTGTTGGTACTGTGGCTGTTAGGAGTTGTCAGCAGCTACACCATGGGCGGGTTCATCCATTTGTTGCTGGTTCTGGCGCTCATTGCACTCCTGTTCCAGCTTATTACCGGCAGACGAACCACCGTCTAATCGAACCGCAAGCGAAATTTAACGATTCTGAATGGATTCTCATTTAGGAGGGATTTGTATGGATAAAGATCGTATCAAGGGAAAAATGGAAGATATGGGTGGGCGCGTTGAACGCCAGGTCGGCGAGTGGACTGGCGATAAGAAAGCTGAGTCCGAAGGCGCTGCCCATCAGATTAAAGGCAAAGTCCGTCATGCTGTAGGCAAAACCAAAGATGCAGTCCGCGACGCTGCCGGCGATAAAGGCAAGAAGATCGACCGGGAGAGGGAAGACGTTGCGTAACTGCTGACTCCAGGGAAGGCAAGAAAGGCGCCCCGAATGGGCGCCTTTCTTGTTGTCGGGCACAATTTCACGTTTTCCATGGATTCAAACGTACTCTGCTAAGGCTGGATGTAGCTCCCCGTGTTTTGCACGAATGAGAGGGAACCACTCGCCGGAGGATTGGCGGAAAACATGGACGCCTGAAATATGAACTCTTGAGAGGTAGCGCCGAAAATATTGGCGAGCCAACTGATCGGAGTGCCGGAAGGGGGCGGCGCAAAGAAACCGCTGAGCGACGTAAGGTTAGGGATCGTGAGGGTAGTTGCCCCAGCCTGAAAGTTCGCCGTCGCCATCACTATTAGAAATCGTTGCTTGGTGGGCTTTAAGGCCCATTGGATTGCTGCCTGTTGGCCAACAGCGGGCAGGCCCGAGAAGCCCGAATAGTTGAAAGTAAAAGTTGGAAAGGCATCCGGAACCGGGCCGCTATAGGACCAGGGGGCGGGAAGCGCCATAGTCACGGGTCCGCTGCTGCTGGTGGTCTGCGTTGCTCCTATCCGTTGCTTGAAGTTCACTGGATCGCCAGTGCTGATCGAGTACTGATAAAAATCGCCTTGCAGGCTTGCCGCCGCCGGGACTGCTCGATATGTGAGCGACGTGTTATTGGGCAGGGTGAGAGGAAATATAGTGCCATTCGCCGTATGGTATTGGGCGAACACTCCAGGCGACGGGAAGCCTGCCGGCAAGTTGTTGACGGTGGCCGTTTGCACAGTGGTTGCATCTTCTGGCCCGAAGAGAACCGTGCTGCCACTGCCAATGGCTCCGGGAATGCTCTGGGAGCGCACGATCTTGACGCCCACGGGGGTAATGCCCGTGCTATCGAGCGCTACTACCGCAACGTCGTCGGTTCCAACCGGCAAGCTGACATTGAACGGCCCCGAAGTTCCGGCCACGAAATTGCCAAAACCATTGCCACCAACAACACGCATATTGGTTGCCCCGGCAATCAATGAGGCATTGGCGCTGCCGGTAGCTATACCCAAAGCGGGCTGCGTCTCGCGACAGACTGCGGTGAACGCCGTAGCGTCCTGGAGGGTCGCCTCAATCACAAACTCCTCGTTGAACAGCGGACAAACCCAGGCAACAGCGTACTTCGTTGTGCCTTGGGGAAGGACAAGAGTCAGAGGGTTCCCGGACTGCAGTGTAGCTGAGGTAAAAGCGCCACTACCGACTTGCGTAGCCACCGACTGAGGGGTTCCCGAAAATGTCACCGTGACCACATTGCTTTGGGGCGCGCTGGAAGAACTGCCTCCGCAACCAACAAGCAGGGTAGCGAGGATGCCCGAAATCAGGATTCCCGGAAAACGAGACATGTATCCCTCCAGTAGCAGCCTGAGAGATCAAGCCGTACTCCTAGTGATGGGGGTGACACTACAACTACACAGTATCCCCGTCACATTATGGTTAGTTCGTTGAAAACTATCCGAATCTTAGCACAGCAGGAGCATAGATTGTTTACGCATCTTCAAGTCTTCAAGTCAGCAAGGGATGGCCTCGGGAATCCATGGACCAATCATCAGAATCTCTACTTTTTTGTTTGGACCGCGATCACCAGATTGCCTGCTTTGTCAGCATGGAAACGATGGCCGGGAGGGACCACCGTGGTGGCGCTATATTCGGTAACGATGGCCGGACCGCGATAGGGCTTTCCGATCTTCAATGTCTCTCTGGGCATGACCTGGGCCTTGATTTTTTTTCCGTCGAAAGAGATTTCGGCTGAACCAGCCCGAAGCTTGCTGGAACCTGTATCCATCTTCAGAGCTGAAAGTTTTTCCGAAGACATCATGCGTCCACGCAAACGGACGGTAACGATCTCCACTTCCCGTTGTGGGCTGCTATAGCCGTAACGGCGATGGTGTTCAGCATGAAAGCGTTCCATCAGTTGGGGGCCGTAGGAGAGATTTAATTCGTACCCTTGTCCGCGATAGCGAATGTCGCAACTCCGTTCAAAGACAGCTCTTCCCTTCCAGCCTTCTTTCCGCAACTCGCTGCCGATGTTTTCCTGTAACTCGGCGTAGAGCCGCACCAGTTCTTTGGTGGGCAATTCGCGGACCCGCAGGAGCACGGTGCGGGAGTGGTCTTTCACTACATCGCTAATGAGGATGCCTAATGCGGAGAGCGCGCCGGGGCAAGCAGGAACTATGACTCTGGGAATACGCATGGCCTGGGCAAGTTCACAGGCATGCATGGCTCCGGCGCCGCCAAAAGCCACCAGGGCAAACTGGCGTGGATCATAGCCGCGTTCAATGGAGACCACGCGAATGGCCTTTTCCATGTTGGCATTCACCACCTTGACCACACCTTCGCAAAATTCTTCTACCGGTAAGCGGCTGCCCTGGTCCTTGAGCCATTGCTGAACAAGTCTTTGTGTCCGGGGCAGATCCAGTTTGAAGTCGCCGCCCAGGAACTGGTCGGCCGGGAGCCGTCCAAGCAGGAGGTTTGCATCGGTTACAGTGGGCCTCTCTCCTCGTCCGTAGCAGATCGGGCCAGGATCGGCTCCGGCGGATTCAGGGCCCACGCGCAACGCACCTCCGGCGTCAAAGCGGGCCAGCGAACCTCCACCCGCTCCCACCGTGTGGATATCGAGAATGGGAACTCGCACCGGCAGCCCCGCCACTTCAGCTTCATTCGTGGTTGCGAGCGAGCCGTCTACCAGTGCGACATCGGTAGAGGTTCCCCCCATATCAAAAGTGATGATGCGTTCAAATCCGCTGCGGCCAGCTACCGCGGAAGCTCCTACCACGCCGCCCGCAGGGCCGGAAAGCACCGTCCGCACAGGCTGCTCCGCCGCAGTTTCCAGCGCTGTGATGCCGCCGCTCGACTGCATTACGAAAATCTGGGCGCGGTTCCGTTGTCCGGCGCGGTGCTGCAAGCCCCGCAGGTAGCGCTGCATGACGGGCTGCAAATACGCGTTGACCAATACGGTGCTGGCCCGCTCGTATTCCCGGAATTCGGGAAGGATCCTGTGGGAGATTGAGAGCGGAATCCCCGTTGGCTCCAGCGCTCGCGCCACCTCCTGCTCGTTTTCCGGATTGGCAAACGAGAACAACAAGGAGACGGCAATGGCTTCCGGCCGGTTGGCAATGATCTGGCCGGCCAATGCGGTTAGAGCTGCTTTGTCAGGGGCACGCAGGACCTTGCCTTCGGCCGAGGTGCGTTCCTCCACTCCAAAGCGCATCTCTGAAGCGGCCAGCGGCGGATCCTTTTCGAAAAAGAAATCGTAAAGCTTAGGACGATGCTGGCGGCCAATCTCAATGGAATCCTCAAATCCTGCCGTGGTCACAAAGGCCACTTTAGCGCCTTTGCGCTGCAGCAGAGTATTGGTCCCAACCGTGGTGCCGTGCAACACCAGAACATCGATTCCAGCGGGCGCTATCCTGGCCACGGCTTCGGCTATGGCCTGCGATGGATCGGCCGGAGTGGAGAAAGCCTTCAATATCCGGAGGCTGGATTTTTCCAGCCAGACACAATCGGTGAAAGTCCCGCCACTGTCAATCGCAATTGTAAGAGGTTTATTGGCCGGCATCGATCTTCCCAGGTGCTCATGCAATGTGAGTAGACCTGCGGACATACTCAGTAGAACATGGAGGTAATCAAACCTGTGATTCTAACATGTCGCTTTCAGAGCTTTTTGCCCATCAGCAGAGCGTCAATTGAGTCCAGATAATAGCGCGGCAAGATTTTAAGACCCGTGTAGCCCTGTTTTTTGTAGAAGCGCAAAGCGGCAAAGTTGTCTACCGCGGTTTCCAGAGAAACGTGGTCACAGCCCAGGTCTTTGAGCCTTTGTTCAGCGGCAATCAACAGGCGGCTCCCGAGGCCGCTGCGCCGCGCCTCCGGAAGCACATCGATGGTGATGATCCGGCCCATGGGATGGCGGGAGCGGCGAGGAAGAAAATGGTCCGCAATAACAAAACCACGGATACCCTGTTTTGTTCCGGCATCTCCTTCTTCCTCGCCTACCAGGGTAATGCCTGAAGGCTGGCTTAAGAAGTGGCGCATCTCCTCCTCGGAATAGGCTATGCCTTCGACGAAGCAGGCCATATCGATCTCTAACAGCCGCTCGAAGTCCTGAGGATGGTACTCGCGCAAGGTCAGCACCAAAACATTGTACTTATACAAAAGGGGCGCGGCCCGCGCCCCATACTGATGCGGTTGCGATCAATTGAGTTATGCCGCCTTACGCTCCGCGGAGGGTTCAAGCATGACCTTGATCCAGCCCGGCGTACGCTTGTCGAACTGCTTGTAGGCCTCAATGACGTCGCTGATGGGCTCAACCTGCGTCAACACCTTGGTTGGATCCATCACTCCACTGCGGACCAACTCCAGCAATTTGGGAATGTACTTGCGGTGATTGCAGTTGCCCATTTTAAGGGTAAGGTTCTTTTCCATGGCCGCCCCTATGGGGAAGGAGTTTACCGTGTTGCCATAAACGCCGACGATGGAGAAGGTCCCCGCCTTGGCCAGCGCTTCAACGGCCCACTCAAAGACCTGAGAGGGCGCATCTCCCGGGTGCCAGTTGTCGCCCTGGCGGTTTTCCCGCAGCGTGGCGGGCTGGGCACGCTCCGCGCGGAAACGCGACGGCTTGAAAAACCCTTTTCTGGCGGCCGGGCCATGATGAGGACGATTGGCATCGACACCCACGCAATCAAGCGCACGATCCACACCAATCCCCCCTGTAAATCCCAAAATGGCCTGGACGGGATCTTCCTGCTCAAAGTTAATGGTTTCCGCGCCCTGTTCGCGCGCCATATCCAAGCGGCTGGGAACCGCGTCAATGGCAAAAATACGTCCGGCATTCAGCAGCTTGGCGCTGGCGATGGCAAACTGGCCCACAGGACCACAACCGAATACGGCCACGGTGCTTCCCGGATGGATCTCCGCCAAGTCAGCGGACATGTAGCCCGTGGGAAAGATATCAGAGAGCAGAATGGCTTCATCGTCGAGCACGCCATCCGGCAATTTAACGAGGTTGATGTTGGCAAACGGCACGCGAACAAACTCCGCCTGCATGCCCTGGAACGGTCCGGATGAAGCCGGGCCGCCATAAAATGCGGTGCCGGCGGAGGGTCCATTGGGATTAGCGTTATCGCATTGCGCGTAGTATCCGGCGCGGCAATAAGCGCAGTTGCCGCACGCGATGGTGGAAGGCACGACCACCCGGTCTCCCGGCTTGAAATTGCGCACGGCACGGCCCACCTCTTCGACAACTCCAACGCCCTCATGCCCCAGGATGGTACCCGGCGTCATGCCCGGCACGGTCCCCCTGATCATGTGCAAATCTGTCCCGCAGATCGCGCTGGCGGTCAGCCTGACAATTGCGTCGTTCGGCTTTTGAATTTTGGGTTCAGAAACACTTTCCAGACGAATGTCGCCTATTCCGCGAAAGACAACAGCTTTCATCTTGATCTCCTAAATTGTGTTTTTGCAGTTTTGGTGTGCAGCCCGAGGTCGTCTATTGACCGCCGTCGGTTGTTCTTGGTGCTTGCGATTTCAATGCCGATCGAGGTTCCGCCGGCAGGAATTCCATCCGCTCATGCTGCGGAATAGAGGTGAAAGAATGCCGGCGCCGGGATTCCGGACGCCAGAGAGCTTTCCTTCATCTTGGGATGCCTTGCCACGCCCGGTGGTGGCCAAGAATGCAACGGCAGCTCTGGGTTTCCTGAGACTCTCTTCCTGCTTTGTCATCAAGAGCAAAAGTCACGATGGCGAGTTAAGAAGGAATGAACAAGACGGCAAGGGGTAAGGAACACTTATTAAGAAGTGTCATCCCGAACGCAGCGCCGCGAAAGAAGTCGCGCACAACGCATCTGAAAGGCGCGGAGAGAGGAGCCTGTCCTGAGGCAGCCGAAGGAACCCCGACGATGCGTCGGGCTTTAATGCAGATCCAAGGCGTTCTACCCAAATCCCTGTAGGCGTTGTCCCAATAGACGGATTTAAAGCCCATTGATTCTGTTCGCCTTTAAAATTTGCTCATTAGGAGCGTGCTTTTTGGCTTAATTGTGAAAATTCAAATTAACCCAAGCAGTCGGCCACCTTGCTGGTTATTTCTTCCGGCCTTCTTTTACGATCTTCTCCACCTGCTGCACGTGGTTCACGTCGTGCCCGGCCAACATGCGCACGAGATGGGCTACCGATTCTTTGCCGCGCTCCTGATGCATGCCGTAGTTTTCCCACAACGCTTTAGGAACGGATTTCAGCACGGCCAGATTGTATTCACGCAACGCCTGGAAGGTTGCCAACGACTGTTTTGTATCCTGGCGGCCATACCTGAACGTGGAAGCCCAGGCATTCTGGTCAAAGCTCTGGATGGTAGTGCCGTTCGTGCTGAGAATCTGGCGCAAGCGCCACCCAGCTACAATTTCCGCGTCCGCCAAGTGCGCTACGATCTCAGCGATAGACCACTTTTCAGGAGCAGGACGCTTCGTGAGCCGCTTCTTATCGAGCCGCCTGATCAATGCAGCCAGTTTCTTGGGTGTCTCCCGTTGAACACGTAACGGGTCCTTGCCCTCAGTATGACTCAGAATGCGTTGGGTATATTCCTGTGGGGTCTCCTGCATGAGCTTCTTCCTCCTGATCGATACGAATTAATTGTTACATATGACTTTCCTATCCGCACAAGGTGACGCGTCATTTCTCGCTCGTGCTTCGGATCCGCGATACCAATGCTCCAGCATTTGGCAGGCTAACGGTCCAGCCATGCCCGTATGGAGCGCGTGACCAGGTCGGCGGCGTCCTGCTGGACGAAATGGCCTGAGTCGGGAATAGTCACCAGTGTCAGGTCTTTGCCCATCCAGTCCCAGGTGTTGTTGAGAGCGTCGGAGAGCAGGGCCGTGTCTTTGAGGCCATGAAACATGAGCACCGGCATGTTTGTCTTTACCACTGGCGACGCATCTTCCTGATAGGGCGGCCGCGGATAGTTGCGTTTGTAATACGACAACATGGCCTTGATGTCGGAGCGCTGGAAAGCCGCAATGTACTTGGGCTTGGCTTCGGGATCGGTCACCCAGAAAGCGAGTTGCTCGGGCTTGAGCAGGGCTTCAGAGCCTTCCTTCTGAAAATTGCGCGCATACTCGCTCGCCGCCTGCTGTTTAGGATTGTGCATCAGCTCACGCGTGATGCCGCGGGGATGCGGCAGGTTGAGAATGATCAACCGGTCAACGAACTGGGGAGCATTCAGGGCAAGCTGCCAGGCAACCGCGCCGCCCCAATCATGGCCCACGATGATCGCTTTGTCCTTGCCAAAATGCTTAATCACGGCGATCACGTCGCCCACCAGCAGGCTCATGTCGTAGTTCTCAACGCCCTGGGGTTTGTCGCTCAGGTTATAGCCGCGCTGATCAATCGCGACACATTGATATTTGCCGGACAGCCCTTCCATCTGATGACGCCAGGTGTACCAATAATCGGGAAAACCGTGGATCATCACGACCAGCGGACCGCTGCCGATGGTGGCGTAGTGAATCTTGACGCCATTCGAGTCGGCGTAGCCTTGTTTGACTTTGGACTCAAAATCGGATGCGCGAACGGAAACGGCGGCAAAACTTAGCAGGACCAAAGCAAGTGCGGCACGAGTCGCCATTGGAAATCTCCTCTTCGATGTTCTGGGTAAAGACGCATCTCAGTGTACCTCGAAGAGTCTACTTTGAGCTTGGGCTTGATTTATCTCAGGATTGAATTGCATGGCCGTCAGGCTCCGCTTGATGTCCATGGACGGGCCTGCATCGCATCCAATAATCAGGGGGGACCATGAAAAATCCAGAACAGAGCCGGCAGTTCACCTGGCTGATGTTGATCTCCATCACGGTGGCTGCGTTCCTGGCTTTGACGTTGGTTGGATTGGTGTATGGCTGCATGAGGAGCAACCACGCGCCAGAGTTGAAGCCGGTTTCAGCTGCAATTCGAAGCGCGGATTGCCAGGATTGCCATAATTGAACAACCCGCTCATTGCACACTACGGCCCTGTATGTACAAGAGCGGGGTCGTTAAGCACAGCAAAAGCGCATGAATCCGCGCGTAGACACCCGCATCACTCCTGCATATCTTACTTCGAGGCGACGTTTGCTCCGGCAACCTGGAGATCATTGTTGACGGAAAAGACTCCGGGGACACCGTTAGCCGCGATGTTTGCCAGATTCTTGTCCATCGCATTGTCCACTACGCCTTTGAGCGTTACATGCCCATGATCGACAATGATGTGGATGGAGGGCACGGCAGACCACGCATACTTGGAAAGACCATCCTGGCTGAAAATCGCACGCGCTACCTTGCGGCGGATCTGATCGTCCATGGGAGAAGGCGGGAGAACTTTGATCTGGTTGTTGACCTTCTCTACTCCTTCAACTTTTTTGACTACGCTTTCCGCGTCCGACTTCAATGTCGGGTTTGCTACCGCACCCAGTAGCGTAACCGTGTTGCCGTTCACCTGAAATTCCAGGTCGTCAAAAAGCGAATAGTAGGGCAGCATGACCAATTCATGCCGGACTTCCTTCACAATGCGTTGCTCGCCGGCGTTCGGTCTTCCGGGCCGTTGAGCGAGTTGCGGGCCTGATTGCGTTTGCGCAGCCAGACTGGCGCCAAACAAGAGCACAGTCAACAATAGCTTCATGGTTCCCCCCTTGCGGAACTTGTCTCTTGGTTGGATGCCTGCACCAGTATCCATGACGCCAGCATCCCGCAAGGCCGTAGATTAAAGCTATGACGCGCGGCAAACCCTTTGTTGAGACAGAACATGCCGTGCTTTTCGAGCGGTGCTCCTGGTTTCAAGGTCGGTTTATACAGCTTGCTTCTTCAAAAAGAAGATCAAAAAGAGAAGATCAGAAGAGAACATCGAAGTCAATACGGAAGCGTCGTTTATATGTTCCAAAAAACTGGCCAAACTGCGGATCGGCGATGTTGGAGTGGACCGCGAGGGCGTTGAAATGATTGGTCAGATTCAATCCGGTCAATGCGAGCTGAAGGCCGTACTTTGAGCTCACACGAAAATTGCAGCTCAGCCGGGCGTCAAGCGAAAAGTAGCGGGGGAATCGGGTGTTGTCGGAGTTGGCCGTTCCCACATATCTCTGAAGCACGTCGGTAACAGCGTACGGAAAACCCGTGTGGAACTCGACGAATGGCGAGACTTCCATTTTCAGCGGTATGCCGATCGTACCCCAGGCCAGGAATCGGTTTGGCAGGTCTCCGCTCAGATTGGTGAACTGCCCGGACTGAATGACCGGATACGGCACATCCCCCAGGTAGCGGTTGAACTGATTAATGTTGCCACGAGCGCGGCTGCGCACATAAGAAAAGAACAGCTGCCTGACGCTCTTGAATTTCGCTACCCCGGTGATCTCGAACTGGCGGTAGCGTGACTCGCCGGCGCCACTCAGCACCAGGGCGTCCGTTGCACGGAAGAGCCCGGGCTTGATTATTACCTGCCCATGGGAATCAGTCTGAAGATAGCCGGCCCGCAGCTTCAGATGCGACGAAAACTGTTTCTCGACTTCAAGGTTCCGGGCAAAGCTGTAGGGATTGAAATTCCCGCTTTGGGGCTCGCCATCAATGAGCGGCCATCCAGGGCCGTTCGACCGATCAATCGCGTTGAGAAAGAGCCGCGGACCATCTATGACCTTTCCATTGGCGGAAAACGTCGTCACCAGATGTTGTGGATAGGACTGGAACGCGTAAACGCTTAGCGGTACGTGATCGTAAAATACCCCTGCCCCGCCCCTCACAGCTATGCCCAGGCTTGGCCAGGGGCTGAACGCAAAGCCAATCCGAGGCGCCATACGAACCGAGCTGCTGAGTCGTTGATTCTCAGTGCGCAGGCCCGCGTCGACTGAGAGTCTCTTGTTCATTACCCAGTGATCTTGAACAAACCCATCCAGCTCCCAGTCACTCCGTTGATACGGAGTTCCTCCTTGAAACTCGATCCGTTGTCTGAGTTGTCCAAGAGAGTCAAGGATATTCACTGGACGGGCAGTGAATATCCCGCGAGTTCCCGTTTGGGACACTTCAAACCCTGTTTCGATGTTGTGCACCCCGCGCGCGGTCAGCGGCTTGAAAGAGAAATTCTCAATCCACTGATAACGCCTGCTATTTCGGTCCTGGCTGCTGAAGTAGTTTCCCTTGTTGCCGGCAGGAGTCAGGAACATTTCCGCATCGCCTTGGGGATCGGTGGAGATGTCAGCCGCCCTTATTGCAAAGGTGCTCTGGAGAAGCCCAGCGTGGAGACTCAACCGGTCAATCAGCGTCCCGGTCTGGTCCACCGCTCCTAAGTTCGGCGTGACCGTCTGGGGATTAAAGAAGTCCAGGTTCACAAACTTTGCAGTCTGGGGAGCGGTGTGAAATGTTGCAGTCACCATGTGGTTGCTCGACACCATATAGTCGAGCTGCGTGAACAGGTTGAGCGACTCCACCCGGCTCTCGTTGAAGGGAAACGGCAACGTGCGGACCGGTTTCTTGTCTAGTACATATTCAATGCTGGTTGCACCGAATAACCGGTCCTTCAGCAGGGGGCCTCCAAAGTTGAAACGGGGAGACGCATTGCGAAGGCCGACCAGATGCCCGCTGCGAATCCGGAACTCCGGAAACGGGTCCTGAAGGTCAACATGCCACTTCTCGCTTCCCCTCTTGGTGTCTACGGCCACCACCCCCGCGGAGAATCGGCCGTATTCCGCGAGATAGGGAGTCTTAAAGACACGGATGGTCTCGACGCTATCCACCGGTATTGTCATGCCGAACTGGCCGGTTTGCGGATCGGTGACATCGACGGAATTGACCAGCATGGCGCTATGCACCTCACCGGCTCCGGCAATTTCAATCTGGCCATCCGTGGTGCGGGCTACGCCCGGTAATAACGGGAGTGCCTCCGCGACCGTTACCGGTTTTGAAGGCAGCGTCTTGACTTGTTCGCGTTGCAGCTCTGAAGGGGGAGATGCCCCGACCTCCACTGGATTTTCTGAGCTCCCCTCCACGGAGACCTGCTGCCGTACGGTGATCTTGGCAATCGCAGTAAACTCCAGGTCCAGCCTGGTTCCCGCCGCAACGACGACATTCTTCTGCGTCTGCGCCTGAAAAGCCTCACCGGAAATTGTCACCGAGTATGAGCCTGCCTGGGCCACCGCGAGCTCACACACACCAGCTTCGTTGGTGGTTCCCAGCAGTTGTTTTCCATCGTGCGCAGTCACCGACACGGGTACGCCGGACACCGCGTTTCCGGCATCGTCGTGCACGGTCACTTGCAACGATGCATTTCCGCCCTGAGATGCGGCCAAAGCCGAGAACGTCAACAGCAGGAGCACCAGAATTAAACTCTGATTCGCCAGGTGCTGAAATATCCGGCTAGCCATCTTGTCCAGCATGCGGCTTCGAGTCCGCCAATAGGCGACGAATAAGCTGACGACAACGATAATGACGGTGCAGGTGAGGACGATCAATCCCATTCTTCATGTACCGTGAGCCGGCAAAGCGGACGTATCCGGAGCTACTGGTTCTATTCCATTAGAGCAAAATCAGGCTTAACCGAACCTGAAGACCGGCCCGTTCGGCAGAATGCCGAAAAACAAACCGATGAAACTCTCCAGGAGCAAAGGCCGTGAACATTCAGGCTCCCTTCAGCCCCCAGTGGCATAATTTAGATCAGGAGCAACAGCGGTGCGAGTGCTGATCGTTGAAGACGAGGAACGGCTGGCTCGAAATCTGGAAGAAGGCGTTGCCAAAGTGGCTGGGTTCGCGGTTGATGTTGCCCACGACGGCGAAGATGGCCTGCATCTCGCCATGTCTAATGAATACGACGCGATCATACTAGATCTGATGCTTCCTCAATTGAGCGGGAGGGCCTTGCTGGCTTCGCTCCGAACCGCCGGCAGGAAAACCCCGGTCCTGGTCCTGACGGCCGTGGATGACAAGAAATCGATCATCGAGCTTCTCAATGCGGGCGCCGATGACTACCTCTCCAAGCCATTCGACCTGGGCGAGCTGCTCGCTCGACTTAAAGCGCTCATTCGGCGTGCTCAGGGCCACGCCACGGCAAAGTTCGTAACGGCGGACCTGGAATTAGACATGAATACCCGCACAGTCAAGCGCAAGGGAGCGGTGATTGACGTAACTCCCATGGAGTACCGTGTGCTTGAATATCTTATGGCGCGCACGGAAGCGGTCATTTCCAAAGCCGAGTTGCTGGAGCATTTATACGATTACAACTGGGAAAAATTCAGCAACGTCCTGGAAGTTTTCATTTCCGGGCTGCGGCGCAAGATCGATCGGGAAGGATTGCCCAAGCTGATCCATACGGTGCGAGGTCACGGTTATGTTGTCCGTGCTCCCAGACAATGAAGAAGACTTCGATTCGAAAGCGAATCTTGATTTGGTTTCTGTTACTGCAAGGCATCCTTGCCGTCTGCGGACTCTTCGGGGGTGTTCTTTATGCGCGCCGGCAGCAACTCAAGGCCTTTGACGCGGAGTTGGGTGGCCGCATGTCCACGCTTCTGGCCAAAGTAGAAAATCAGGATGGCAAACTGGAGCTTTCCCAGCAGGAATTGATTCCTGCCGGTCATATCTATTTCCTGCGCACCTCTGTCGGAAGGGTAATTGCTCTCAAGGGCTCGCCGCGTCTTCTCTCCGATTCCGCAATGCACCGGCCCGGCGCCTTCATTTACGAAGGCAAGCCCTATCGTGGCACTCTGTGGCGCTCCGTGGTGCTGCCCGAAGAAGAGTTGGACAAGCATGGGAATCCGGCCACGGTTGATCTGCTCTATGCTATGCCGGCCGCGGAGGTTGATTCCCGCTTCCTCCAATTGGTAATCGCTGCTGCCGCGGTGACCTTCGGCTTTCTTATTCTGTCGGCGCTGGCGACCTGGTGGGCCATCGTGAAAGGACTGGCGCCCCTGAACGATCTTGCCGAACGTGCCGGCGCAATGGATGCCGAAAACTGGCGCTTCGAAGTTCCCGCTCAGGCGGTGGCTACAACGGAGCTTGCTCCACTCGGCAATGCTCTCACGCAGCTCATCACGCGCCTGAAGGCCGCGTTCGACAGGGAGCGAAGATTCGTCAGCGATGCAGGCCATGAATTGAAGACTGCCGTTGCCATCCAGAAATCGACTCTCCAGCTTCTGGAACGAGGCGAGCCTTCCGTTTCCGGTTACAAGCAAGGAATAGCAAGGGCCCTTGAAGACACCATGAGGGCGGAGAAGTTGGTTACAAGCATGTTGCGCCTGGCATCCAGCGAATCTGGAGGAACGTTACAATCCGTATCTGTTCTGGAGGATTCGCTGACGGCTGCTATCGCCGATTTGGATACAGTGGCGGAAAAGCTCAATGTACGCATTGCCGTGAGCGGCGCATATTTGAAAGAGCACGTGACCGGTGACACCGACGAGCTTTCCGTGGTCTGGCGCAACGTGCTGGAAAATGCGCTGCAACACAGCCCGGCGGGCGCAGAAGTCAGCGTAGATGTCCAAAACGCTCCCGGTAACGCCCTGGAAATCCGCATTACTGACGCCGGTCCCGGCGTCGCGGCGGAAGACTTGCCCCATGTCTTCGAGCGTTTTTATCGGGCGGACCACTCCCGCGCCCGCACGACCGGAGGTTTTGGTCTGGGATTGGCAATCGCGAAATCGCTGGTCGAACGCAATCGCGGCAGCATTGAAATGCAGAGCGCTATAGGCAGAGGCGCCTGTGTCGTGATTCGCCTGGCCACCCCCGCTGCCAAAATTTCGAGGAATGGCGGCCTTCATTAAGGCCGGGGGCATGGTGTATGTGAAGGAAAAGGCTCATGCTAAGAGGAAATGAACAAGATGGCGAGGATCAGGCACATTTTTAAGAGATGTCATTCCGAGCGCAGCGCCGCGAAAAAGTCGCGCACAACGCATCTGAAAGGCGCGGAGAGAGGAACCCCTACCATGTTTCGGACTTAGATGCAGATCCAAGGCGTTCTACCCAAATCTCTGAAGGCGTTGTCCCATTCGACGGCTTTCAAGGCGTTGTCGCGAGGATGATGGCGGCAACACAAACATACAGTTCAAACGAGAGAACCTCCTTATGCAGAAATCGGCTATCAAACATCATCGGGGTTTCCTTCGACTCCGCTCAGGACAGGCTCTTCACTACGCGCCCATCAGACACGTTACCTTAAGCACAACGCTGCGCTTCGTTCAGGATGACACACTATAATGCACCGACCAAGGAACTCCGCGTGGCATCTCAAGCGCAAATAAGATCAGGATTGGGTCGACGGAGTTTAAGAAAGTGGGTGGACAACGGATCGGGCTGCACCGCCCAGTTGAGCTGCTGTTGAATCAATTCGCAGATCATCCCCCATAAATACCCTGGAGGTCGTGCAGCCACTCTCTGTCCTCCTGCTGGATCATCTGCTGCCGTTCCCTCGCCTTCCGCTTATCTTTGTCTGACTGCCCTTCGTCCCGGCCGGATTTCTGCTGATTAACAATGCAAGGAACGGCTGTCTCATGAGTGTTTGTGTTGTTGTCGCGGTTCGTGTTCTTGGCCGCCTTTGTATTCTCGGACATGGCAAAAGTTGACATTGATGTTGCAAGCATGGCAATCGTCATGATTCGAATGAGTGCGTTCTTCATGGTTCCTCCTATCTTGTTCTTAAATAATTCCTTGGTATTAATTCCCTTCTATCGATTCCCCTCTGTAAAATGCTTTCCTTTTCGTTGTCCAGGCGCGACCTTTTCGTTGGGCGGCTGCCGCTTTTGAAAATTTCCAAGCCGAATCCGATTGGCGTCAAGCAACATCATGATCCAGAACCTTTATTTCCCGAGAACTTACTATTCCAAGTTTCTTCATTCGCGAGATCAGCGTGGTGCGCTTGATTGCCATCCGTGCCGCAGCGCCCTCCGGCCCCGCGACACGTCCGTTTGTATCTCGCAGCACCCGCAATATCTCGTCGCGTTCGAGGGCCGCTAATCTTCCTGGAACCGGGGCCGGCGGCCCTGCTGTTCCCTCATCATCGAGGGACACTTCAAGCTCGGCGCCACGGGTCAGGATCACAGCGCGCTCGATAACATTCTCGAGCTCGCGAATGTTTCCCTGCCAATGCCGGCGCATCAGACTCCGCATGGCTTCCTCAGGAATGGAATCGATTTGCTTTCGCATACGGCGCGCGTACTTGTCCGTAAAGTAGCGCACCAGAAGGGGGATGTCTTCCGGACGTTCGCGCAAGGCCGGAATACGGATCGGGAAAACGCTAAGCCGGTAATAGAGGTCGCTGCGAAACTCCTTCTCGGCAATCATTCGTTCCAGGTTGCGGTTGGTCGCTGCGACTAACCGCGCATTGGTGCGAATGGTGCGCGTGCTTCCAAGACGCTCAAATTCGCGCTCCTGCAGCACCCGCAGCAACTTCGGCTGGAGTTCGAGGGGCATTTCGCCGATCTCATCCAGAAATGCGGTACCTTGGCTCGCCAATTCGAAGCGTCCAATCCGCTGGGCGATGGCGCCCGTGAATGCACCTCGCTCGTGGCCGAAGAGTTCACTCTCCATTAGACCGCTGGGAATGGCGGCGCAGTTGAGCTTGACAAACGTTTGCTGATGGCGGCGACTGCGATCGTGAATGGCGCGTGCAATCAACTCCTTCCCCGTGCCCGTCTCTCCCAGCAAAAGCACGGTAGAATCGCTTGGAGCCACCATTTCCACCATTTCCAGCACTTGGCGCAGGGCTGAACTCTGCCCCACGATTCCTTTAAAGTCCGGTTCCCTGGGGATGCCCTCGTTCCAATACATCTGGCTGCTTACTCTATTTATGCTGTTGATGCTGTTTATGCTGGTTGCCACTGTGAGTCTCCTTCGGACCGAACATCCGGCTGTATCTGAATCCGCAGATGCGTTTGTATTGCGACCGACAGCTCTCGCCACGTTTGATTGCAGTGAACCGCCTTCTGAATCATTTCGCGCGTTACCGTGATCTTCCGCGCGGCTAACGTCTGTTTCGTCACTTTGGAACCTCCTTGAACCAAATCTTTGACCGACTAACCCTTGGCCAACCACCCCGTGGGGGCTGGCCAAAATTGCTGTTCTTGTTTCCGCTGCTCGCTTACTTTCCGTTTCTTTCTTGCCCATTTCTTTCTTGCAGGATCCACTGGCGGATATAGGCCGGACAATTCCTCAGCTTCATGCCCTGCGCCTCATGGTTTGCCAGGAACCTTACGGCGCCCTGGTCCACGAGCTTCACCTCTTTGAGATCAAGGACGACGTGGCGATCTGTTAGTCCGGATTTGAATAGTTCTTGCAAATCAGCCACGTGCTCAACCTTGATCCGCCCAACAAGGCTGAAAACCACTACCTCCCCTTCGGCTGATTTCTGAATTCTTAATGTCATACTCTGTTTCCTTTTGCACTGTTTGTTAATGCAAAGCGCGTGCCAAATGCAAACCATTGAAAACAATAGTATTTACGGGAGTTATAGATCTCGAGATATCGGAAGTTTACGAAATTTCGGAAAAAGGGTCGGGGAAAGATCGCTGGGAAAACGTTCGGTGCTGACGCAGGGGTCTGTCTACGCCAACCGAAAGATTGTTTCTATCTGGTTTTGAAGTGCTGTTTGTTGATCTTGAGCGACTTGATCTTGGAATCGAGGGTTGATTGCGGAATGCCAAGCTTGGCTGCGGCACCTGACGGCCCAGATACCCTGCCTTTGCTTTCAGCCAGAGCTGCTTCAATCATCTCTTTCTCCTGGGCCGCGAGCTTTTCCGAAAGCGGCTGTACCGCCGCATCAGCCTGAGCCGGCGGCCGGGAGAACCAACTCTCATCCACCGAGAAGTTCTCCGAATCACAGACGATGACAGACCGTTCAATCACATTCTGCAGTTCGCGAATATTGCCCGGCCAGGAGTACGACAGAAGCAGATCCAGACTCTTCTTATTTATGCCAACTATTTTCTTGCCCGCATTGCTTGCATAGCGATCAATGAAGTACTCCACCAACAAGGGAATGTCCTCCCTCCGTTCGCGAAGAGGAGGAATCTCTATCGGGAACACATTCAGCCGGTAGAACAGGTCGCTGCGGAATGCGCCGGCAGCGATGGCCGCCTCCAGGTTGCGATTCGTAGCGGCAACCACGCGCACATCGGTGCGAATCGACCGGGTTCCGCCCACGCGCTCAAATTCGCGCTCCTGCAACACCCGCAGCAGGCTGGTCTGCATATCCGCCGGGAGTTCGCCTACCTCGTCCAGAAAGATCGTTCCGCCTTCAGCCAGTTCAAACCGGCCCAGCCGCCGCTGGGTGGCCCCCGTGAAAGCGCCCTTTTCATGACCGAACAATTCCGAACCTATCAAGTCCCGAGGGATGGCAGCGCAGTTCACGCTCACAAAAGCCCGCGACGACCGTTGTGACCGCTTGTGAATTGCACGCGCTATGAGTTCCTTGCCCGTACCCGTCTCTCCGGTGATCAGAACCGTGGACTCCGTCGGCGCGACCTTGGACACTTGAGAGAGTACCGCCTGCAGTGGTGGAGAGGAACCTACGATCTCTTCAAACATCCGGGAGACGTCGATTTCTTCGCGTAGGGCCAGGTTCTCGTTGTACAACTGGTCTCTCAATGCCTGGATTTCCTCAAAGGCCCGGTGCTGCTGGGTTACGTCGATTGCAAAACCGATGAACTCGACGAGTTCGCCGGATTTGTTCACCACGGGATGGGCGACGCCGTGAATGTGCTTGAGCGATCCGTCGGGAAGAATAATTCGATAGTCGAATTCATAATCTGTCTTTTCTTTTCTTGCTTTGTCGGCGGTTTCAAGCATCAACTGCCGGTCTTCAGGATGAATTCTCTCTACGAACATCTCTTCGGTTGGTTTTTCCTGGTCCGGATCGTGGCCGAATATTCGCAGCATTTCCGGGGAGGCAAAAAAGGTATTCGAGAGGAAGTTGTTGGCCCAACTCCCGGCATGACTGAGTCTCTGTCCTTCAGCCAGGTATGCTTCGCTGCGGCGCAGTTTGTTTTCCGCATGTCTGCGCTCGCGGCTCTCTGCCTGCAACGCCTCGTTGGTTCTCTGGAGCTCTTGAACCGTTCCTTTCAGGTCATCGCGCGCGCGCCGGAGCGATTCGGTGGCGCTCCTCTGCGCGGCGCTCAACAACCACACAAACAGCGTTGACACCGTAAAAATGAGAAAGCGCGGCAGCTCCGTGGGCCTTGTAAAGAACAAGTGCATCGGGGGCAGGAAGTAATAATGGAAAGCGATTGCGGCGAGGATCGTCGCGAGCAATCCCGGCCCGGTTCCGCCAAGCCACGCACTGAACATGATGGCGCAAAGAAACAGTGATACGGGAGCAGCTTCCAGATGAAACGCCGGCAGCCGTACAACGATTAGTGCCGAGGCAACCGATAGAACAGCAATCGCATAATTCCAGATCGCACGCCGCTCGGGCCACAGAAGAGGATTCAATCTGGACATGCTTCGGCTCCCGCCATGGAGGGTGTCGCTTCCAAGCAAAATGTTAACATCAGAAGCACCCTTCTCCGGACGTGTCGACAGGCCTTCAAGCCTGATCGAATCGTTCGCCAACTCAAGAACCGCTGGGTCGATGTGTCGATAGTTCGACAAACGTCGAGGTAGTTCGACGAACGTCGAAGTCAAACAACATTTTTCTTTACCCAGTTCCGGATTTCAGAGTTCTCAACCCTCAATGTCTTCAATGCCTTGAAACCATCCTGGTCAAGAACGACTCTGGTATTTCAAGTGCATTTTCTTTGCCAGATACGTGGAAGGGCCGGCATGTGCTCAGAATCGGGCTCGGCGCAGGGCTGCCGGAGATTCCACGCTTCATTATTCTTCTCAAAAATGGAGGTTTCTCTATGGCCTTTTCCAAGACTCAGAAACGTAAACCAACCCAATCCTCTAAGCAGTCTAAGCCCATCACCGGCAAGGTAGGCGCAACTATCGGTGGCCCCACCAAGAGCTTGCCTAAACGCCCACTTGGCTCCAGCGGACTCGAAATTACCACGGTGGGATTTGGGGCTTGGGCCATCGGCGGTGGTGACTGGGCCTTTAGTTGGGGACCGCAGGATGACGACTCGTCTATCGCCACCATGCGGCATGCACTGGAATTGGGTATCAATTGGATCGATACGGCAGCGATCTATGGTTTAGGACACTCGGAGGAAGTTGTGGGACGCCTGCTGCGCGAGTTGCCGGTCTCCAAGCGGCCCCTGATCTTCACCAAATGCGGGATGATTTGGGATGCGCACAACCGCATGGCAGAGCCCAGCCGCGTGCTCAGACCGGAATCGATCCGGCGGGAATGCGAGGCTTCGCTGCGCCGGCTGGGAATAGAGCGAATTGACCTCTACCAGTTTCATTGGCCCGATGAGACCGGTACCCCAGTCGAGGATTCATGGGGAGAAATGGTGCGGCTGATCGAGGAGGGGAAAGTCAGACTGGGCGGAGTTTCCAACTTCGACGTATCGCTGCTCAAACAGTGTGAAGCCATCCGCCATGTGGATTCCCTGCAACCGCCGTTTTCGCTGATCCGCCGCGATGCTGCCGCACACGAGATTCCCTGGTGCGCGGAGCACGGCACGGGCGTAATCTGCTACAGCCCCATGCAATCAGGACTGCTGACAGACAACTTCAGCCGCCAGCGTGTTGACAGGTTCGCGCCCGATGATTGGCGGAAGCGCTCTCCAGAGTTCCAGGAGCCGAATCTCAGCCGCAATCTGGCTTTGCGAGATGCGCTCCTCCCGATCGCGGAGCGGCACGGTGCCACAGTATCAGCGGTTGCCATAGCGTGGACGCTCGCCTTCCCCGGCGTGACTGGAGCTATCGTCGGCGCTCGTTCCCCGCAGCAGGTTGACGGCTGGATTGGCGCTGCCTCGCTCAATCTGACCTCTGCCGACCTGAAGGAGATTGCAGCCGCGATCAAACGCACAGGAGCAGGCACCGGTCCCATGCAGCCGCAACTGCAACATGCTGCGTGAGAAGACTAAAAAACCGCAGAACTATGAGCGTTTTTGGATTTAGTTGCATCCCTGCTAAAAGAAAATGCAGCAGGTGAGGAAGAGCCTGTGTGAGATCTAGGGTGACATTGAAAGCCCGCGGTTCGTCACACAGGCTCTTCATCCCAACAAAGTTCAATTAAGCCTGCGTTTGCTCCACGACTGGTCAGTCGAAC
Source organism: Candidatus Solibacter sp. (assembly GCA_035569515.1). Taxonomy (GTDB): domain Bacteria; phylum Acidobacteriota; class Terriglobia; order Terriglobales; family Acidobacteriaceae; genus Angelobacter. The sequence continues at coordinate 24,826 of DATMMY010000127.1, forward strand.
GGACGAAAGAACGGCTGTCTCTCGAACGTGGCTCTCGGCGATCTCCTGGATATCCGAAGCCAACCCGCCCACGCTGCACTGTTCCGCTCCTTTCGATAGCGCTGATGCCAACGCTCTGCCGGCCTGGCATCAATACTGTTCATTTAAGCTTTTTCGGGAACCTTCACGATTAACAGATTTTGTCGAGGAAGGCCAAGGAACCCTCTGTCGCCCCACTGCCTGGATTATTCACAAGCTGCAAAGACCAAGCCACGCAAGGCAGTGCAACTGGAATAGAAACGCACCTCCCCAGCCATGAGAAGCGAGAGGGATTCCGGTTGATGCCGCTATGGTAGAGTTACTGCTGCGACAGGATAAAAAATTATCTCACCAACACGCCTGGAGCGGGCTGGCAGTTTCTCCTCGGGGGCTGGGGCCCTGTTTTTTTTGCTTGTGCAGGCACAGCGGACGTTATGCCCATTCAAACCGGCATTGCGGTGACTTTAATATCTCTTGGGGGACAAGATGCTTGAAGGCGGTACCCTTTTTAAGTTGTCATCATTTTTCAGTTTTCTTGATCGCCAGTTTCGTTCTACAGGCAGGACCAATAACAGGATTTATTCAGTTGACGCAAAGATGCGGCGTCTTGCGATCCTCGCAGTCCTCTGCCTGTTTCTGTTTGTTTCGTCTGGGTATTTCGCTATAGCGCAAGAACTGCCCAAGCAGAAAAACACGCTGGGAGAGGAATACCTTAAGAACTTATTCTCGGACCAGAAGAAAATCTGGACGAGTCCCGAACGAATCCGCCAAAACAATCTGCCCTGGCTGATTCCCTTCGTCGCAACCACTGGCGGTCTGTTGGCTACCGATTCCAATGTTGCCAAGCAACTGTCCAGAAGCCCTTCACTGATCTCCAACAGCCGCAATCTGGCGAAT